>VFKL01000092.1 GCA_009885535.1 Chitinophagaceae bacterium
ATTTGTAGTTTTGTCCATATCAATTTTTTTGTGTGGTAACTACAAAATTGATAAAGGGTGGCCATAAAACCACCCTTATTTTAATTTTTTATCTCGGACAACAGTGATTTAAAATCTAAAAAAAACGGTTGCTATCTTTAATTATTTATATTTTTTAAATATTATAAAAAAAGTTTCAAAAAAGCTTTGATTTTAATTTTGAGTTGTATACTTTCACATTCTATTAAGATTTTTTTCTTGTATGAAAAGAAAATTAATGTATTAATCCACCTAACGTAAAAGTTTTTTCCTTCAAAAGCCGACCCTATTGTCCAATTATTTTTTAACTACCTGAGTTTTTTATTTACTGAATTTTATAAGTGTTAATCTACTTAAACTAATTAAATAATTTATTTTATTTAATTCATTTGATTTCAATTTGAAATGCTTTTTAATGATTGCATTTCTATTATTAAACGAATGAGTTTTATCATTTAAACTTTTATTAAAAATAAAAATTAGAAATACAAAAATAAACAACATGAATCTGTACCAAACCTCAAATCAAACCCAAATGAAACAATTCACTTTTGTAAAACCTATGCTGATTGCATGTGCGTTTTTGCTATTTATCAGCCAAGCCAGTTTTGCCCAAAAAACTTGGGATCGTGGTGCCAACACAGACAATTGGGGCGATGCCAACAACTGGAGCAGTAATATATTGCCAACCAGTTCAGAATCGGTTACTATTGTCGGTAACCAAACTGTAGTTGTAAACATTAATACAGCAGTTTGTGCTGCATTAAATTTAGCGCCCACAGCTTCTGGTACTGCATCACTTTCATTTAATGCAAATTCTAAGTTAATTGCTTCGGGAACGGTCACTTTAGGACAAAGTGGTAACAACAACAGAAGAGGTTCATTGGTTATGACCAATGGCGGAACGCTTGTATGTAATGGATTTGCTTTAGCCAACACAGGTACAAATATATTTACACGAGGTACAGGTTCAGTTGTATTAACGGCAACCAATACATTGCCTTCGTCAACTTTTACAACTTTTAATAATTTAAAAGACTCAATAGGTACTACCACATTATCTACAAACTTAAGCGTTACAGGATCTTTGTCGGTTAGTAAAGGCGCTACTTTGGCGTTATCAACATTTACGTTAGGTTCGCCTACTTCTTTAGATTTGGAATGTGGCTCGGTTACTGGTTCAAGAATTACTGGTTCTGGTGTTTTAACACTCGGTGGAAACATTACAGTTACTGATGCAACAACGGGAACGGATGGCGCTTCAATTGCTTGTCCGGTTGAGCTTGGAGCAACACGCAGTTTTACGGTTGCAGATGATGGCACAACGGCTTCGGATTTAACAATGACTGGAATAATAAGTGGTACAGGTTTTGGCACTACAAAAGCCGGTTCGGGTGAATTGCATTTATCGGGGGTAAATACATATACCGGATTAACTACAATTAGTGCGGGTATTTTAAAAATGGGAAACAATGCAGCTTTGGGAACTTCAGCGGGTGCTACAACTGTTAGCAGTGGCGGTACTTTGGAATTAAATGGTTTTACTACATCGGATGAGTTAACATTAAATGGAACGGGAACTGGCGATATAGGGGCTTTAGCAAACAACGGAAGCTTTGTTTCTCATTCAACTAAAATAACATTAGGATCTAGCGCAAGTATCATTACAAATGGTTCGGGTGGTTTGTTTTTGAACTATGCTACACCCATTACGGGTTCGTTCGATTTGATATTGGGTGGAACTAGTACCAGTGATAACGGTATTTCCACAGTTTTGTCAATGTCTACACTAACAAAAAATGGTGTGGGAAATTGGAAATTAAGTGCTACAAACACATATACCGGTTTAACAACCATTAATGCAGGAACATTAAAATTAGATTCTGATAACACGACAACTTTAGGAACTGCTGCAGGTGGAACGATAGTAAACACTGGTGCTGTGCTTGATTTGAATGGAAAAACACTTGGTGTAGCAGAGCCATTAACTTTAAATGGAACAGGTATTTCAAACGGAGGTGCATTGATTAATAGTTCGGGAACAGCGGCTTCATATAGTGGAGCGATTTCATTGGCAAGTGCATCAGGCATTGGAACCACAGGAAATATTACGTTAAGCAGTACCGTTTTAGGCGGTTTTGATTTAACCAAATATGGCGCGGGTACTTTAAACATGGGTGCGGCTACTGATAGTTTGGGCAGCTTAACCATGAGCGCCGGAACATACAAAGCAACATCTGGAACGACAAAACTTCGTGGAAACTTTACCAACAATGCTACGTTTACCCATAACAGTGGTACTGTTTTATTTATGGGCACATCTGCTCAAACCCTTTCTGGTACGACAGCTGCAACAAGTTTTCAAAATATAACTTTAAATAATTCAACGGGTATTACATTAAGTACGGTAGACCCATCTATAGCAAATACTTTAACGCTTACTTCTGGTAACATTACAACAGGGTCTGATTCTGTAATAATTGCAGCAGCCGGAAGCATAACAAGAACGAGCGGACACATTGTAGGTAATTTAAAGAAATTTATAAGCACAAGTACAACATCTAAACTCTTTGAGATTGGAGATGCTTCGAATTACACACCTGTAACCATTACCAATATTGCAGCTACAGGCGCAACAGGAAGTTACAATGTAAGTTCAACATCAGGAGATCATCCCAATATTTCAACTTCAGGATTAAGCAGTTCGAAATCAGTTAACAGATTTTTTACCATTACAAAACCTAACGCTATTCCGGGTGCAACTACATTTGGTGCAACACTAAATTTTGTTAGTGGAGATATTGATGCGGGTGCAAATGCCAATAATTTTTTAGTTAAGTATTATGATGGATCTTCATGGCAATCGGCTACAGTAGGTACAAAAACAAGTACATCTATTCAAATAACCTCACAAACCAATACTGGCGCATTTCAAATTGGAGAAACTGCTGGAATACCAGTAGTTAGTAGCCAACCAACTGTGCAAAATATTTGTGCTGGTGATGATGCTACATTTTCAGCAAATGCTAGTGATGTTGTAAGCACAAAATGGCAAAGATTTAATGGCACAACTTGGTCTGATATTTCGGCCAATTTAGATGCAGGCACATTATACAGTGGGTTTACAACAACCACACTTACATTAACAGGTTCTACAACCGCATTAAATAGTTATCAATATCGTGCTGTATTTACGAATCCAGGGGGTTCTGTAAATTCAAATGACGCTACACTAACCGTAAATGCTTCGCCAACGGTTTCTATTTCAGGGCCAACTTCTGCATGTGGTTCTATTACTTTAACTGCAACTGGTGGCATAAGTTATGTTTGGGATGGCGGTTCGAGTACAGAAACAGCAAGCAATACATTTACATCAAGTGGCACATATACAGTTACTGCTGATGGAGAAAATGGTTGTATAAATACGGCATCTCAAACCATCACGGTTTTAGCAGTGCCAACAGCGGTAAATGCTACAGCAAGTTCTAATACAATATGCGGAACGGGTACAGTAAATTTAAATGGTACCGCATCTGGTGTATCATCTAGTACTATTGCTTTTCAAGGATTTGAATCATCTGGAAGTACCGTAACTTATGCGGCCTCTGGTGGTTCTACAAAGTCTGGCACATCAGCTTCAGGAGACCGACCTGCTTTAACAAGTTTTGTAAATTCGGGTACAGGTTCTTATTGGGTTAATAGTGGAACGGCTACCATTACAACAGCAAATATTACTGGATTGGCAGGATATTCGGCTAAAAAAGTATCCATGAAATTAGCTACATTTATTATAGGTAGTACCACTGCTGGAAATGAGTCATCAGACATTGTTACCGTTGCGATTTCATTAAATGGAGGATCAACTTATTCTAATGAGCTTTCTGTAAATGGTGGAAATTTTGGAGACAGCCATTGGTCATTTACTTCAGGAACGGGATTAGCAACAGTTGCTTATGATGGTTTAAATACCGCAACAGCATTTGCTCCATCAGGCTCAGGTGCAAGAACAACAGACGGTTATAGTAATTTGCATATTACCATCCCAGATACGGCAACTCAGGTAAGAATAAGGGTGACTATGTTGAATAGTTCTGTCAATGAAGCATGGGTGATAGATGATATTACGCTAACCGGGACACAGATGGCATACTCATGGACATCAAATCCAGCGGGCTTTACATCAAATTTCGAAAATCCGCAAAATGTGTCGGTGGCACAAACTACAACATATACATTAACAGCCACAAATGCAGCGGGTTGTTCTGCAACAGATACGGCAATTGTAAGGGTAAAAACCAATGTGGGTATTACCTCAGCTACAGCAGCATCAAGTTCAATATGTGCTTCAGCAACAACCACGCTAACAGCAAATGGATTGACAGGTACAAATGCGGTAGTAACATGGTGGTCTCTAACTGGAGGATCAGGAACAAATTATGGTACTGGAACTACATTGACAAACCGTGGCCCAGGAACCTATTATGCAAGGGTTACGGGTGATTGTGGAACAGCTGAAGCGAGTGTAACGGTGTCTTCATTAGAAATTGCAGGCATTACATCAGCTACAGCAGCATCAAGTGCATTATGTACTGGGTCAACCACTACATTAACGGCAAATGATGTTACAGGATTAAATGCCGTATTAACCTGGTACACAGGCGCAGGAGGAACAGGAACAAATTTAGGAACGGGAACCACCATTACGCGTGGACCAGGAACATATTATGCAAGGGTTACAGCAGATTGTGGAAGTGCAGTAGAGGCGAGTGTAACTGTAGCAACATTGGCTGCACCAACAGAAGTAACAGCAACAGCAAGTGTAAATACATTGTGTGGAACAGGTACAGTAAATTTAACTGGAACAGCTTCGGGCGCTGCAACAGATACCATTAAATTATTGAATTTTGAAGGTACTGGAACAACATTGAATTATGTTGCTTCGAATACTTCTGGTACTGTAGGAACCGTAACGGGTAACTCTACATCAAGTGATAGACCTCAATCTTCACCATTTTTTACAACATCCAACACAGGTTATAGAGTGAGAGATGGAAGAGCGACACTTACAACAGATAACATTACTGGTTTAGAAGATTACACTGCAAAAAAAGTGTCCATGAGATTGGCGGCCTTTTCTATTGGATCTTCATCTAATGGACTTGATAATACAGATAGTGTAGGTGTTGCTATTTCGTTAAATGGCGGTACAACTTATTCGAATGAATTAACCATTGATGGAAACAATAATGCTTATTGGGCGTATAGCGCTACAGGTGTAGCAACAGTTACGTATGATGGAAATAATAATCCAAACACTTTTGCTCCTTCAAGTGGAGGTTCAAGAACATCAGATGGTTATAGTAATTTGCATATTACGATCCCAGATACCGCATCTCAGGTAAGAATAAGGGTGACTATGGGTAATAGTAGTGGAAGTGAAGCATGGGTTGTAGATGATATTTCGTTAACTGGAATACAGATGGCATATTCATGGACATCAGATCCAGCGAGCTTTACATCTAATTTAAAAAATCCTACAAATGTGTCGGTATCAGATACTACTATATTTACATTAACCGTAACTAACGGCGATGGTTGTTCGGCAACAGATACAGCAATTGTAAGGGTGAGTCAAGGTTCTGCAATTGCTTCTGTAACAGCAACATCAAGTTCAATATGTGCCTCAGCAACAACTACCTTAACAGCAAATGGAGTAGTAGGAACAAATGCAGTAGTAACTTGGTACACAGGTGCTGGCGGAACAGGAACAAATTTGGGTACGGGTACTACAATTGAACGTGGCCCTGGAACTTATTATGCAAGAGTTACCGGAGATTGTGGAACTGCAGTAGAGGCGAGTGTAACGGTATCTTCATTGGCAAATGCAGGTATTACATCAGCCACAGCGGCATCAGGATCGATATGTGCTACAGCAACTACAACCTTAACAGCAAATGGTGCTGTAGGAATAAATGCAGTAGTAACGTGGTATACAGGTGCAGGTGGAACAGGAACAAATTTAGGAACGGGAACTACATTAAGTAATCAAGGTCCGGGTACATATTATGCAAGGGTTACGGCAGATTGTGGCAGTGCAGTAGAAGCGATTGTAACGGTAACTACAAAAGTAAATGTAGCAATCACTTCAGCTACAGCTGCATCGAGTACAATATGTTCATCAGCAACAACAACGTTAACTGCGAATGGCGTATTAGGAACAAATGCAGTAGTAACTTGGTGGACAGGCGCTGGAGGCACAGGGACAAATTTAGGAACGGGCACAACCATTTCTCGTGCACCTGGAACATACTATGCAAGGGTAACTGGTGATTGTGGAACGGCCGTAGAGGCAAGTGTAACGGTAACTGCAAAAGTAAATGTAGGCATAACTTCAGCAACTGCAGCAACAAGTTCGATTTGTTCATCAGCTACAACTACCTTAACAGCAAATGGAGTAGTAGGAACAAACGCAGTCGTAACCTGGTGGTCGGGAACAGGCGGCACAGGAACAAATTATGGTACGGGTACCACCATTGATCGTGGCCCTGGTACATACTATGCAAGAGTTACAGGTGATTGCGGTACAGCAGTGCAAGCAAGTGTTACAGTATCAGCATTAACAAATGCGGGCATTACATCAGCTACAGCAGCATCTGCTTCAATTTGTGCATCGGCAACAACCACGTTAACAGCCAATGGTGTTACCGGATTGAGTCCAGTAGTAACCTGGTGGACTGGTGCTGGCGGCACAGGAACGAATTTAGGAACAGGAACAACTCTGACCAATCAAGGTCCAGGTACATATTATGCAAGGGTTACAGCAAATTGTGGAACCGCAGAAGCAAGTGTAATCGTGGCAACAAAAGCATCTCCAACATTGGTAGAAGCTACACCAGCTACATCTGATATTTGCGAGGGTGCTAGTCAAATTTTAAATGCATCAGCTACGATTTCTAGTACTGCAATTGATACCGTAGATTTCAATGAGTTTGTTTCTACAAGCTATACAACAGCTGGTTCTGCTTCAAATGGAGGAAATAAATTTGCCATACAGAATAGTCCATATAACCCAAATAGTAATACTTATATAATTACAAACAATGTAAATGGAAGTAGTGATGGGACTAGTTTTATGATTACAACAGCGGCTAACTTAAATGGATCTACAACAACAACATCTCAATTAATATCAACTGTTTATAATACACAAGGGTATACAGACCTTAAATTGGTTTTCAACCATAGTTATGTGCGTAATTCGGGTTCGGGTACTTCAACGGTTGAAGTTTCATCGGATGGAGGTACCAACTGGACGGTTGTAAAATCGTATAGTTCTAATCAAGGAGCCAATAATAATTTTGTAAAAGACAGTATTGTTTTGAATTCGTACATCAATCAATCAAATTTAAAAATCAGATTCAATGCGAATATATCAGCGTCTTTTGCAGTATCATGGTGGGCAATAGATAAGGTATTGTTGAAAGGCAATTTCCCAATGACACCATTATTTTCATGGTCGGCAAATACAGCTACTGGTGTAAATGGTTTAACTACAAATGCTCAAACGTATTCAGCAGCTAATTCAACAACAACGGTAAGTCCAACGGATACTACATTGTACACTTTAACCGCAAAAGATCCTTTAACTGGATGTACAACAAGTGCAACCCCAATAACGGTAAATGTATTGAGCAATCCATCAGCTCCAATTGCTACAGGTGCATCAAGATGTTCAACCGGTAGGGTGTTGTTAATGGCTACAGTAGGTGTAGATGAAACAGTAGATTGGTACACTGGGTCGTCAGAAGTGACAGCAATTGCAACCGGAACGGATGTATGGCAAACGCCTGTAATTTCAGAAACTACAACATATTATATAGCAACAAGAAATACCACAACAGGTTGTGTATCTGCAACAAGAACGCCTGTAGTGGCTACCATTAATAACATAACTGAATCAAATTCAATCATTTCAAATTGCATCAGTTATTTTTGGAATGGCACAACGTACACCAATAGTGGTACATATTCTTATTCAACAACCAATGCAGCAGGATGTGATTCAACAGCGACATTAAATTTAACGATTACATTACCAAGTGAATCAGATACATCAATAACCAATTGTGATAGTTATGTTTGGAATGGTACAACGTATAGCAATAGTGGCACGTATTCATATACAACTACAAACGCTGCAGGTTGTGATTCAATCGCTATATTGAATTTGACAATAAAGCAAAGTTCTACAATTACAGATAATATTACTAACTGTAATACGTATACGTGGAATGGTACAACGTACAGCAATAGTGGAACGTATTCATTCTCTACTACCAATGCGGTAGGATGTGATTCAACTACAATATTGAATTTAACCATCAACAACAGCACTGTATCATCACCAATTAACATTACAGTTTGTGATGGGTTTACATGGAATGATGACACCTACACGGAGAGTGGCGTATATTCTTATTCAACAACAAATAGTGTAGGATGTGATTCAACAGCAACTTTAAATTTGACTGTGAAAAAAAGTACCACTTCAACTACAGTTGTTGAAGAATGTGATGCGTACAGATGGAATAATGCAACCTATTCTGCGAGTGGTATATTTACATACACGACCACCAATTCGGTAGGTTGTGATTCTGTAGCTTCATTAGAGTTAACTATAAAATACAGCACGTCATTTGAATTTAGTGAGTCTAATTGTGATAATTATCTTTGGAATGGCGTAACATATTCTGCATCTGGAACCTATTCATTTACAACAACAAATGCAGTTGGTTGTGATTCAGTAACTACATTGAATTTAACCATTTTAGAAAGTTCAACATCAGCTACAACTGAATCAGCTTGTGAGCAATATCAATGGAATGGAGTAACCTACTCTAACAGTGGAACGTATCTATATCGTTCTACAAATAGTTCAGGATGTTCTTCAACAGATACCCTTTATTTAACCATTAAGCGTGGAACAACATCAAGTACAGATGAAATAAGTTGCGAAACTTTTGCATGGAATGGATCAGTATATTCAAACACAGGAACGTTTACCTACAATACCACCAACTCGGTAGGATGTGATAGTTTGGCCTTGTTGAATTTGACCATATTAAATGGAACAAATGAAACCATTTATGCAGAGTCTTGTGTAAATTATTTCATCAATGATTCTTTGTACACCGAATCCGGAACGTACACACAACGCTTGGTAAACTCAGTAGGATGTGATAGTATTTTAAACATTATATTAACCATCAATCAAGGTACGTTTACATCAAATACGGTTTCCAATTGCGATTCGTATATGTGGAATAATATCTTGTACACACGAAGCGGTCAGTTTATTGTGTACTATAATAATGCTTCTGGTTGTTTATCGGCAGATACGCTTTATTTAACGATAAGAAATAGTTCAACATCAACAACAAATATTTCAGTTTGTAATTCATACAACTGGAATGGTGAGGAATATACCACATCAGGGGTGTATACATATATTACCACAAATGCGGCAAATTGTGATAGCACAGCTACATTAAATTTAACCATTGAAACAGCTCCGGATTTAGATCCAATAACTGGATTGACAGATGTTTGTATGTATACAACAACAACGTACAGCAGTAATGTATCGGGTGGAAGATGGAGTAGCGACGATACCACTAAATTACGTATCGATTCTATTACAGGTATTGCCACTTCAATAGAATCTGGTGTAGCGAATATCACTTATTTGATTACAACATCTTTGGGTTGTACCAATAGTGTTTCTTTAGAAGTTACCGTATTAGCATCGGAGTTGATAACTATTTCGGGATTAGATAATGTATGTAATGGATCTACCATAACGCTTTCATCAAATGAAGATGATGGGGTTTGGAGTGTGGACAACAATAGTATTGCAACCATTGGAACTTCATCGGGTATTGTAGAAGGAGTTACAGCAGGAAATGCGTTGATCACGTACACTTATACAGAGTCTTCATCTGGTTGTGTAAGTACAGATACCTTTACAGTAACTGTAAACGAATTACCTTCAGCACCAGACAGCATCGTTGGTTTACAAGAATTATGTCAATACGTAAATTTATCTGATACCATCGAATACAGTGTGCCGTTAGTATCTGGTATCACTACATACAATTGGACAGTACCTGTTGGAGCTACAATTGTATCTGGACAAAATACCTCAACCATTCGAGTTTTATTTACGGATCAATTGCCAAGATCGGGAGCTAGAATTTATGTAAACTCAGTGAGTGATGCGGGATGTGTTAGTGGAACTACATCCTTGAGAATTTATAAATCAATGCCATATTTGTTTACACTTACAGGGCCAAATAATGCTTGTCCATTAGTAGGAACTGAAACTATTGTTTATTATACTACAAATATCTCAGCAACTGCAAATTATTACGATTGGGTAGTACCATCAGGAGCTACAATAGTTAGTGGACAAGGTACGTATCAAATTGGCGTAACCTATGATACTTCATTCCGTTCGGGTTATATCCGTGTAAGGGGGTTATCAAATTGTGGTGTAATGTCGGGTACAGGAAAGTATTTAGCGATAACACGTAGTTTGCCAACAGCACCAGGATTTATAAGCGGACCTTCAAATACATGTGCTTATTACAACAATGGAACAGAGGTTACATATTCAGTTTCGGATGTAAATTTTGCGTCTAGTTATTTGTGGACGTTGCCAAATAATGTAACCTTGGTAAGTGGACAAGGAACGAATACAATTGTGGTTCGTTTTGAATCAGGGTTTGTGAATTCGACATTAAAAGTAAGGGCAATCAGCAATTGTTCATCAACATTAGATCGCGGCATTAATCTTACAGCAAATGCTTTTGCAGTGCCTACTTATGTAAATGGTCCAACCAATGCGTGTATGTATGTAAATACAGGCAATATGGCTACTTATGTATGTAGTAAATCAACTGGAGCTCCTTCATATATTTGGACAGTTCCAGCTGGGGTTACGATAACAGAGCGTCCGGGAGATTTGCCAGAAAATGATACCATTATCCGTGTAACGTTTGATGAGAATTTTGTAACAGCTTCTAAAATTGAAGTGCAAACATCGGGTTGTAATACGAGTTTGGCAAGAACGCTTACGATTAATAAAAACATTCCTTTTATGCCGGGATCAATAAATGGTGCCAATAATGTTTGTAATTATGTAGGAAACAGTTCAACGGTAAGGTATTCGGTAAGAAGAGTATTGCATGCGTCACAATATTTATGGACGGTTCCTAATAATGCGCAGATTCAATCTTACGATGGAGATACGGCAATAAATGTATTGTTCAATGCAGGATTTACAAATGGTTCAATAGATGTGAGAACATCAAATGCCTGTGGAATGAGTTCTTCTAGAGCTTTTGGTGTGTCTCGAATAGCACCAGCAACACCTGAAGATATTGAAGGGCCAACCAATTCATGTGCTTATTATGGCAATGGAGCAACGGCAACGTACACGATACCAGCAGTTCAAGGTGCAAATGGTTATGTATGGTCGTTACCACCTTATGTAACATTAGTAAGTGGACAGAACACAACAAGCATTACCGTTAGATTTGATTCAGGCTATGCTACATCAAATATAAAAGTGAAGTCGTTAAATGCTTGTACGGAATCATTAGACAAAACATTAAGGGTAATTGCATCACCATATGGAACGCCAGGAACAATAAGCGGTCCAACGAATTCATGTATTTATTTAAATGATGGGATTGCAACATACAAGATCAGAAAAGTAGTGAATGCAACGGGTTATTTATGGACAGTTCCAACAGGTGCAACCATTATTGATCATCCAGCAGGATCGGGACCATCGGATACCATCATTAAAGTTACATACACGCCAGATTTTGTTTTTGGAACATCAATACGAGTTCAATCGATGGGTTGTGGGTTAAGCAATCCGAAAACATTAGCTATAACGGGCTCGATTTCGACGCAACCAGGAAACATAACAGGTACGTCTAACGTATGTGAGTTTGTGGTTTCTCAAACTAATCCAAACGGAATCATTGCAACGTATAGAATTAGAAAAGTAAGTTCAGCAAATGCATACGCATGGACGGTACCAGAAAATGCAGAGATAGTTGGACATCCTGGAGGAACAGGCATCAATGATACGGCTATACAAGTGAAGTTTGGAGATGAGTTTATAGATGGCAGCATAAAAGTAAGAAGCAGTAATTCATGTGGTAGCAGCTCTGAGCGTTCGTTTTCAGTTTCAAGAACGCAACCATCTAAACCAGGTCCTATTTCAACTACAACCTTATCAGCATGTCCAAATAGAATGTATAGATATTCAATAAGCTCAATGCCAAGCAATGCTACATCAGTAGTATGGACGGTTCCTACAGTAGCATCTATTGTATCTCAAACAAGTTTAAGCATTACGGTTAGTTATCCTTCTGCAGCAATAACGGGAACGGTTAAAGCGCAATCATTCAACAACTGTTCGAGCAGTGATTTCCGAACACTTAATGTAAGGTATAACGCTTGTCCAAATTCAATAATAGGAACTACTCCGGTTGTAACAGGCAGGGTAGAGGCAGTGGAAATTACAAAGCCATTAAGCTTGGGTGTTAGCGTATATCCAAACCCAACCACCTCATCATTTAAAGTGAAAGTGAAAGCGGTATCAGCAGAAAAGCTTCACATTAAATTGATGGATATGGCGGGTAGATATCTTAAATTATATCAAATCATGCCAGGTGAAGATTTGAATTTCGGAAATGAATTAAGGGCGGGTGTGTATATGATTGAGGTAACTCAAGGAAATCTAAAATCGGTTGAGCGATTGATGAAATTCTAAAAAATAAACAAAACCATTACAAAAGCACCCTAGTATGTTAAATCATACGGGGTGTTTTTTTTTGGTTTCGCGCAAAGCTCGCAAAGGAGCAAAGACGCAAAGATTTTTTGATACGAAGGCACAAACACGAAGACACGCATACGCTTAGACGCGTTTTTTTTTGACACGAAGACACGAAGGCTCGAAGGCACAAAGTTTTTTTTAAATCAAAGATGCTAATAATTGGAAAATACTTCCAACCTTAAACCATTAAACTATTAAACCAGCGTAGCGATTTAAACTTTTTCTTGACACTCGAAGGCACAAAGAAAACAATATTGTAAGGGTTGAAAATTTTCAACCCTTGCTATACTCAAACTCCCTTCACCTTTTAGGGGGAAGGGTTGGGGATGGGGTTTTTTCTAGACACGAAGACTCGCATACGCGATTTTTTTGACACGAAGACACGAAGTCACGAAGGCACAAAGAAAACAATATTGTAAGGGTTGAAAATTTTCAACCCTTGCTATACTCAAACTCCCTTCACCTTTTAGGGGGAAGGGTTGGGGATGGGGTTTTTCTTGACACGGAGACTCGCATACGCGATTTTTTAAAACTAAGACACAACTTTATTTTAAAACAAAAATGCTAATAATTGGAAAATACTTCCAAACTTTTGAACTCATTGAACATATTGAACTCACTGAACCTTATCAACTTCACAAACCTCACAAACTTCACAAACCTCTCAAACTTCTCAAACCTCACAAACCTCTCAAACCTTCCCAACCTCCAACACATCCCCCATACCATACACTCCCTTTTTACCCAAAACAAATTCGGCAGCTAATACGGCTCCGGTTGCAAAGCCAATTCGGTTGTGTGCAGTGTGTTTTATTTCGATGCTGTCTATTGCGCCATTGTATGAAACGATATGCGTTCCTGGTGCAGGATCAATTCTTTTGCTTGTGATTGAAAGCGAATCCGTATTATCAGTTTCTCCCAATACCCAATTTTTTTTATTCGGGTTTGATGCGATTATATTTTCAGCGATTGTAATAGCTGTTCCACTCGGGGCATCTTTTTTTGCGGTATGATGAATCTCTTCAACCGTACAATCATATTCTTTACGATTGCTCATGAGTTGCGCTAATCTTTTATTCAACTCAAAAAATAAATTTACGCCTATGCTAAAATTGCTTGCATACAAAAGTGTAGCGTTTTTATTTTCACAATCTGATTTAATTTGTTCCCAATGCTCGAGCCAACCTGTAGTACCGCAAACAACTGGAATTCCTGCATCAAAACATTGTGTTATGTTCTGTATTGCTGAATGCGGATTAGTAAATTCAATGGCTACATCGACAATTTGCAATGCTTCTTTGTTTAGCTCATGAATATTTTCAGAATTGATTTTTAACACAATTTCATGTCCTCTTTCTACAGCAATGCCTTCAATTGCGTTGCCCATTTTTCCGTATCCAATTAATGCAATTTTCAAAATAATGGATTTTGTTTTTTAATAAATGGAAAGTATTATTTAATGTTTACAACGATGCCAATCCCATTGGTTTTTGCCGCTGGAAAATATCCTACTTTAATATTTAAACTTAAATTGTCTGAAACATCAAATGATTTAAGATGTGAATCTACAGCCGCATCCATCACATTTAATCCCCATGAAAGAATAAAAAAAAGTACACTGTAATCTACATTCTGCCTCACCTGATTTCTAAATACACGTATTCTCTCGGGTTGATTTTTTACACTATAATAAGGTTGAATAATTTGATTGTCGTTGCTGGTATCGCCATCTGATGCAAGCGCATAGGCATTTCTAGCTTCTTTGAATTGTCTTACATTTCTAATAAAAAAATAAGCACTGGTTCCTAAGGCACCATAAACCAACGGAACTTTCCATGTTTTTTTATTGGTGATTTGTCCCCAACCTGGAATAATGGCAGAACGAATAATGGGTTTGCGAATATTGGCTTTCAACAAACTGTCTTTAGCCGAAATGGGTTTGCTTTGAAACTGAGCGATTACCGCATTTTCAGCAAGAAAGAAAAAAATGCAAATTCCCAAAAATGACTTTACCCACTGCATTAACTTACGTTTATGTTTAATTTTTCGAGCAAACTATTGAGTTCTTCTAGCGAATAGTATTCAAATAAAATGCTGCCTGTTCCTTTGTTGCTGTGGTTTAATTTTACCCGAGTACCAAAAGTAGAGGCAATATTGTCTTCAATCTTTTTGTAAGCGTCTGGCAATACTGCTTTTGCTTTGGGCTTTGCCAATTGTCCAGTGTATAATTTTCTTACCAACTCTTCTGTTTGTCTTACAGACAATCCTTTGTTTTTTATCTCAGAGAAAATGAATAATTGCTTATCAGCTACATCTACATTTACAATTGCGCGCGCATGCCCCATAGATAACAATCCACTTCTTACAGCCACTTGAATATCTGGCGGTAATTTTAAAAGTCGAAGATAATTGTTAACCGTACTTCTGTCTTTTCCCATTCTTTCGGCAAGTTGCTCTTGGGTATATTCTAAATCGTCCATCAATCTTTTGTAGCTGATGGAAATTTCTATAGCGTTTAAATTTTCGCGTTGAAGATTTTCTAATAATGCCAATTCTAAAATATCATGGTCATCAGCTTGACGAACATAAACCGGAACTTCTTTTAATCCTGCAATTTTTGAAGCCCTGAATCTTCGTTCACCTGCGATAAGCCTGAATCTTCCGTTGCCTATATTCGATACCGTTAGTGGCTGAATAATACCATGCATTTTAATTGATGCCGCCAATTCGCTCAAGGCAACTTCATCAAAATATTTTCGAGGTTGATTGGGATTTACATCAATTTTGTCCAAACCCACAGTACTGGTAGCTGTACTTTTTTCAATGATTTCAGGTTTTAATTGACCTGTTGTAGTTTTGTAATCTGCATCCATATTTTGCAGTAAACTTCTTATTCCCAATCCTAAGGCCTCTTTATTCTTTTTTTGCATGATGATAATTTAAAAATTATAGTTGAGTCAAATCAGTTAGTCTTCTATTATTTTGTCGGCCTGATTGATTTTTGTCATGTTATTTTTCTGCAAAATTTCCTTTGCCAAATTAAGGTAATTCACCGCGCCCTTACTGTCTGAATCATACAATATCACAGGCTTTCCCACACTTGGTGCCTCACTTAATTTTGAATTTCTATGAATGATACTGCTGAAAACGATTTCTTCAAAATGACGTCGAACCTCGCTTACCACTTGATTGCTTAACCTTAATCTAGCGTCGTACATCGTCATTAGAATACCTTCAATTTTCAATTCTGGATTCAACCTGTTTTGAACAATTTTAACCGTATTTAAAAGCTTACCTAAACCTTCCAAAGCAAAAAACTCGGTTTGAACAGGAATAACTACACTATCAGCAGCTGTTAAAGCATTTACGGTAATCAACCCAAGTGATGGCGAGCAATCAATGATCATAAAATCATAATCTTCTGCCATTGGTTCTAAAATCTTTTTTAACACCGATTCGCGATTGGGATAACTGATCATTTCAATTTCAGCGCCCACCAAATCAATATGCGATGGCAATAAATCAAGATGAGGAATGCTTGTTTTTAAAATAGACGCTTTGCCTTCAGCTTCATTCACCATACAGTCGTATAGGCTTTTAGTAATGTTTTGTAGGTCGAAACCCACGCCTGTAGTGCTATTCGCTTGAGGATCGGCATCTACCAATAAAGTTCTGTATTCTAAAATTGCTAAGCTCGCAGCCAAATTAATAGCAGTTGTGGTTTTACCAACGCCACCTTTTTGATTGGCTACCCCAATTATTTTTGCCATATTAAATTTTTCTATTGTTATATACGCAAAAATCGGTTTTTTTTCTGTCTTCCGTTTATAAAGTTTTAAAGGTAGGTTAAACCCAGATTTTAAAAATCCGGCTTAAACTAAAAATTCTTTAAAAAACAATTTGAACATAATTTTGTTTATTCATTTAAACAGACTAAAATAAAATTTCCCATATGATAACAATTGTTTCTGGCTCAAACAGACCAGGGAATAACACACAAAAAATAGCCTATGCTTATTTTCAATCGCTAAAAGACTTAGATGTTGATTGTAAGCTTCTATCGCTAGAAACGCACACTGTACATACCAGAAATGCTGATTTTGAGCACATGGAGAAAGAATTTCTGATTCCAGCTCAACAATTCATTTTTGTTTTTCCGGAATATCATGGTTCTTTTCCAGGTATTTTAAAACTGATGATCGACAATTCAGATGTGTCTAAATGTTTTCATAACAAAAAGGCACTATTAGTTGGAGTTGCATCAGGCAGAGCTGGAAATTTGAGGGGAATGGAACATTTAACGGGTTCTTTGATGCACATGAAAATGATTGTTCATCCCAACCGACTACCAATTAGTTTAGTAGATAAATTAAACTACACGAACAATGTTTTGACAGATGAAAATACGTTGACACTAATCAACAATCAAATTCAAGCATTCCTTAGTTTTTAGGAAAAAGAAAATTCTTATGAGATCACCCCTTGGAATGTTGTTTTTTTTCAGTTTTATTTTATTACTGGATGTATATGTTTTTCAATCTGTAAAATACCTTTCTGCTGAAAATTCAGCGCGAAATAAATCCATTTTATACATTGTTTATTGGGGTTTAACGGTGTATGCTATTTTTAGTTTTTTGTTGATTTTTTCAGGATCACATTTTTTACCAAAAGCATTAAAGGTTTATATTTTCTCCATTGCAGTAGGATTACTCATTGCTAAAATATGTGGGTCACTCTTTTTTTTAATAGATGATGTTAGGCGATTGATTCAATGGATAACGATGACATTGTTTTCTCCAAAAAATCAGGTTATATCTGGAGATGAGGTATCAAATATTACTCGTTCTGCTTTTTTAAGTTGGGTGGGTCTAGGCTTTGGTTCTGGTATTTTTGGATTGTTGTTGTATGGATTTGGGAATAAGTATCGATATCAACTGGTTAAACAAAAAATTAAATTCGATAATCTACCCGTTGCTTTTAAAGGGTTGAAAATTATACACATCAGCGATATCCATTCGGGTAGTTTTAATGATGTGAAAGCGGTAGAATTAGGCATTCAAAAAATAATGGAACACGAAGCGGATTTGATTTTATTTACGGGTGATCTTGTAAATGATTTGGCTTCGGAAATGGATTTATACAAAGATGTTTTTTCTAAATTAAATGCCCCAATGGGCGTGTTTTCTGTGCTTGGGAATCATGATTATGGCGATTATGCACAATGGCCAAAAGATGGTTTAACTAAGGAGCAGAATCTTGAAAACCTTAAAAATGTGCATCAAGAAATGGGTTGGCGCTTGCTTTTGAACGAACATGTGGTTATTGAAAGAGATAATGAATCGATTGCTATTTTAGGCATTGAAAATTGGGGTGCAAAAGCAAGGTTCCCAAAATATGGTCGTTTGGATTTAGCACATGCCGGAACTGAAAAATATCCGTTTAAAATTTTAATGAGTCACGATCCAAGTCATTGGAAAGCACAGGTACGCAAAGATTACAAAGACATCGATTTGATGCTTTCAGGTCATACGCATGGAATGCAATTTGGGGTAGAGTTGCCAGGGATAAAATGGAGTCCGATACAATATTTATATCAAGAGTGGGCTGGTTTATATGAGCACGAAGGAAAGAAATTGTACGTAAATCGTGGATTTGGATTCCTAGGTTACCCGGGCAGAGTAGGTGTTCTGCCCGAGATAACGTTATTGGAATTGGTATAAATATTTTAATTAAAATCTGCGCTCTCTTGGCGGACCGTAAGTTCTTTTTCTGCCTTCTTCTGCAGGATGTCTGCCTTCATCTGTTGGTCTTTTAAAACCACCATCTGCTTCATTCATTCTAATGATTCTGTTGTTATGCTTTTTGCCGTCGATGGCTTTTATCATTCTTCCAGCTTCAGCTTTATCAATTTCAATCCAGCTGTTCATTTCACGCATGTCAATTTTACCAAGAGTTTCTTTTTTTAGATTACTTTCATCTAAAATAAATTGTAGAAAACTCGCTTTGTAAAATCCATCTTTTGTACCAAGGTTGATGAATAATCGAGTAAATCCATTATCTCTTCTATTATTAAACGTTCTTTCACTTCTGCTGCCATTGTCAGATTGTGGGCTTGTTCTGCCATTTTCATCACGTCTGCCTCTACTGTCAAGTTTGGTATTCAAATCTTCTGCATTTTCATAGTACTTTAGAAAATGATCAAACTCAAGCGCAGCAACACGTTGCAACACTTCTTCTTTGGTAACGGTTTCAAATTTTTGCATCAAATCAGGCAAATAAGTTTCGTAATCACCATGAGAAATATCTGTTTGAATAAGCTTATCCATAAAATGGAAAAACTGTTTTCTACATACATCTTTACCACTTGGGATATCCGTTTTATGGAATTGAGCATTAACCATTTTTTCTAACTGGCGAATTTTGAATGTTTCGCGTGTATGGCAAATAGATAAACAAATTCCGCTTTTTCCTGCACGAGCAGTACGTCCGCTTCTGTGCGTATACACCTCAATGTCATCCGGTAATTCGTAATTGATCACGTGTGTAATTCCGTCAACATCGATACCTCTTGCGGCCACATCTGTAGCAATTAACAATTGTAATGCTTTGGTACGGAAGCGTCCCATTACTCTGTCTCTTTGTTGTTGGGTTAAATCACCATGAAGCGCTTCGATTTCGTAACCTGCTTTTGACAAACGCTCTGAAATTTCTTGTGCATCCACTTTTGTTCTGGTAAAAATAATACCATACATACCTGGATTAAAATCAATCAATCTTTTTAATGCTTCATAACGTTGATGGGCAGGGGTAAGATAATATTGGTGGTCGATATTTACATTACCGCTATTCTTTTTTCCTACGGTGATTTCTTTAGGAGAAGTCATGAAGTTTTTAGAAATGGCACGTACTTCAGGTGGCATTGTTGCACTAAACAACCAGATGCTTTCTCTGTTAATCGTGTTCTTCAATACGAAGTCAATATCTTCTCTAAAGCCCATGTTAAGCATTTCATCAGCCTCATCCAATACCACATATTTTACCTTTTGTAAGTCAATGGCTTTTCTTTCGATTAAATCAATCAATCGTCCTGGAGTTGCCACTACAATTTGAACACCTTGTCTTAGGTTTCTAATTTGCATGGTTATAGAAGCGCCACCATAAACGGCTTCTGTATTAACACCTTTTAAATATTTTTTATAGAGAAATAAATCGTTGGTGATTTGCAAGCACAATTCTCTGGTTGGACAAACGATAAGCGCTTGTGGGAATCGATCGGCTGCATTAATCAATTGCATTAATGGTAAACCAAATGCGGCTGTTTTTCCAGTTCCAGTTTGGGCCAATCCCACAAAATCGGTTGTGCCAGATAATAAAACCGGAATGGCTTGTTCTTGAATAGGGGTAGGGTTTACGAATCCAAGATCAGTAATGGACTGTAAAATTTCGGCTTTGAGGCCTAATGCTTCAAATGTTGTCATTTTTTAATTTTTAATGTAAGGACCGCTGTTATTGATATTACGCAATAAACATGTTGTCAAAATAGATTTTTTGATCGTCACATGTTATGCTTCGGGCCGTTGGGAGAAAGATTAACTTTATTTTGAAAGGCTACATTGAGCCTTTATTCAACAGCAACTGAGCACGTCATGTAATTTCTCAGTTATTAATTACGCCGCAAATCTACATTTTTATTTTTGAAAATCATAGCATTTCTGATAAAAAGCAGTAATTAGTTCTTTTTATTCCATTAAATTTGATTTGTAAACGAATCCATTTAATACGAAGTGGATTGTTTTTAATAATATTTTTAATCAATTAAATTTTATTTTATGAGAAAAAAAAATACGCTAATCGTTTTTTTGATGATGATTTCATTTTCTGTTTTTTCACAGGGTTTTGAATTGGGGATAAAAGGTGGCGCTGATGTTCAACAGATTTCCGGCGTCTCATTTAATGAAGAATTTGCTTATGGGTATCACTTAGGAGCATATTCAGAAATAAAATTAAGCAAAGTTTTTAGCATACAACCAGAGCTTTATTATAGTGCAGCTACAATGAATAAAGGCAATTCTTTAGATACTTTATACACATCAATAGATCCTAAAAAAATAAAATTCGGGTATTTGAATATTCCACTTTTAATCAACATTAAATTAAGCGATAAAGTTAAATTACAAGTTGGCCCTCGTTATGGCATTTTATCAAATACCAATTTATCTGTAAAGGCCAATGCCGAAAAAGCGTTGAAAATGGGTGATTTTTCAATGGTTTCCGGCATTCAATTGCAATACAGTAAAATAAGGGTGTATGCACGTTATCAAATTGGTTTGACCAACATCAACGAAATTTCAACCAAAGAAAACTGGAAAAGCCAATCCATTCATATTGGTATTGCATTGAAAATTATTTAATTCAGCGTTTTTGAATGTATGGTTCTAAAGAAAAAAATGTTTTGATTGTAACCCACGTTTTAAACCGTGGGTTTTTTCATTAGGGCCTTATTATTTCAATATCCCCTTCCCCATTTATTTTAATTATTGTGCTCGGAGATGCAGGTTGATCATCATCTTGCCGGTATTTAACAACATAATCAACTCCTGATTTTATCAGAACATCAATATCAGAAAATAATCCAGGCGTTGGATATCCTGAAACGTTTGCAGAAGTAGACACGATAGGCTTTCCAAATGCATGAATCATTTCTTTACAAAAATCATCTTTTACAATTCGAATGGCTACTGTTCCATCGGAGTTGATGATATTTTTGGCTAGGTTTTTTGCATCGGGATATATTGCAGTAACAGGGTTATGTATCCCTTTTAAATAATCATAAATCTGATTTGTTTGAGGCGTTGTATAATGTAAAATGTCAGTTTCATCTGCCACCAAAATAATCATACTTTTCGATTCGATTCTTTTTTTCAACGCATAAATTTTTTCAACAGCGATTTCATTTGTAGCATCACAACCTATACCCCAAACGGTGTCTGTGGGATAAAGGATTATGCCTCCGTTTTTTAAAATGGTCAGGCATTGTTCGATATCGTTTTTATATAACATCATAACTTATTATAAATATTCATTACAGAAGAAGCACATTTTTCTTGTGTGTAATTCATTGCATGAATTTTTCCTTTTCTTTTCATTTCATCAGAAAACAATTTGTCATGAAATATTTTTTTCATGCCTATTGCAATTTGTTCTGGATTTAACGGGTCTACATAATAACTCCCTTTTCCACCGGCTTCTGGTAAACAAGAGGTATTTGATGTAATTACCGGCGTTTCACTCCATAATGCTTCTAAAATTGGAATGCCAAATCCCTCAAATAACGAAGGGTAAACTAATGCTGTTGCCGCTTGGTAAATTGCCGGAAAGCAGTCACCCGAAATATAGTCTGGGAGCGTATTTGCCAGTTTATTGTCGGATAAAAAAATGACAGCATTAGTGAGGTTGTTTTGTTGAAGAAAATTTTTTACTTCTGCTTTATATTTTTTCCCGTTTCCAATTACAACCAAAGGAATATTTAATTCGTCTTTATTTATTAACATGGCTTTGCAAATGGTCAGCAGATTTTTTCTTTCAGTTATGGAACCAACATACAAGAAATAATTTTCAGGCAAATTCAATTTTTGTTTAACCAAATTGATTTCTTGCACACTTATTTTTTGCTCGAATTTTTTATCACAACTCTGATAACAAACAGTTATTTTTTTTTCGTCGATGTTGAAGAAATTGATGATGTCTGTTTTTGTTTGTTCGCTAATGGCAATGATGTGGTCTGCATTTTCACAGGCATACTTTATTTTCTTTTCATGAATGCGGACATCAATTTTTTTATAATGTTCGGGGTGTCTGAAAATAATTAAATCGTGAATGGTTACAACCGATTTTATGTTTGTTTTTTCAATACCCACAGGGATTTCATGGCTCAATCCATGATAGATATTGATGTTTAATGTTTTAAGATTTTTTATAACCCGATGACTTCTCCAAAGCGAAGGAAATAATGTATCTAAAAAAGCAGTAGGCAAAATTTCATGGATATTTTTTCCAATGATTTGATATCGATTTGATTTTTTGGGGTTGAATAAATAGTAATTGTTTTCTGGAAAAAAATCATGCAAAGAATGAATAAGGGTGCGGCTATAATTTCCCAATCCGGTGTTGTTGTGAAAAGCTCTTTTTGCATCGAAACCAATATTCATATTTTTAAATTGTACAACAAAAATAATGGTATTAAAACAGTTATAAATCATGCAGTCAATTGTTTATATTCGCAAAAAAAATAAACATGCAAGAAATTATATCAGCAGCTTGGAACGATAGAGTATTATTAAAAGAAATAAAATATTCGGATGGTGTACGTGCGGTTATAGAAAAAGTAGATAAAGGAGAATTACGCGTAGCCGAACCAACAGCAAATGGTTGGGTAGTAAACGAATGGGTAAAGCAAGCGATATTGATGTATTTTTCTATTCAGCAAATGGAAACCTATGTATTGCCTCCTTTTGAATTTTACGATAAAATGAAATTGAAATCCAATTATAAAGAGTTGGGGGTGAGGGCGGTGCCGCATGCTGTAGCTCGTTATGGTGCTTTCATTGCTAGAAACGTAGTATTGATGCCATCTTACGTAAATATTGGGGCTTATGTAGATGAAGGTACAATGGTGGATACATGGGCAACAGTTGGTAGTTGTGCACAGATTGGAAAGCACGTTCACTTAAGCGGGGGTGTTGGCATTGGTGGTGTTTTAGAACCTTTGCAAGCAAGTCCAGTAATCATTGAAGATGGTTGCTTTATTGGTAGCCGTTGTATTGTGGTTGAAGGAGTACACGTAGGAAAAGAAGCAGTATTAGGTGCCAATGTAGTACTTACACAATCCACAAAAATAATAGACGTAAGCGGAGCAGAACCTATTGAAATGAAAGGTTATGTTCCAGAACGAAGTGTAGTCATACCGGGCAGTTACACAAAAACATTTCCAGCAGGAGATTACCAAGTAAGTTGTGCGTTAATTATTGGTAAACGAAAAGCAAGCACAGATTTAAAAACCAGTTTGAATGATGCGTTGAGGGATTTTAATGTGGCGGTGTAGGACGCTGCGCATGTTTAAGAGGTTTTTGAAGTTTGTGAAGTTTGAAAGGTATAGAAGGTTCAAAAGGTTCAATTTGTTCAATGAGTTCAAAAGGTTGGCATTTCGTTCCACTATTGGCGCCGGTTTCCAAACGGTGTAAAGAACAAGGTTTAAGAGGTTTAAAACGTTTAAGAGGTTTAAGAGGTTTAAGACGTTGGCATTTCGTTCCACTATTGGCGCCGGTTTCCAACCGGTGTGAAGAACAAGGTTTAAGAGGTTTAAAACGTTTAAGAGGTTTAAGACGTTGGCATTTCGTTCCACTATTGGCGCCGGTTTCCAACCGGTGTTTATAAGAATTTCCGGTTTCTAACCGGGCTATATCATCCACCCACGGTTGAAACAGTGGGCTATGAGAAAAATCTAAAAAAATGAAAATGCAAATAAAGTTTTACATTGATGCAAAAGTATCATTTGGAGAATCCAATCAAAACCAAACAATAAACCAAAAAAATCTTGAAAAAAGTATAAGAATCACAAACGGTCAAAATTCCAACACCAAACCACAACCACAAACCACAAACCCTTAAATTTATTCACCTTCCATTTCGTCAGCCTTAGGCATATCCACTATTTCAATCGTCGTTTCAGTCGTTTCTTGAATGATGATTTCATCGATTATCTGCTCTACTGATTCTGATTCTGTATCTGTTTCGGCAGGATTTATAACAGTAGCTTTCACCAATTCCTCCATCAATACTTCACTTATTTTAGGTAAATCACTTGCGCTGTTGATGCCAAAATAATCCATAAACGATTTTGAAGTAGCATATATTAGTGGCTTTCCAACCGCATCTTCATTTCTGCCAGAAATAATAATTAAATCTTTTTCCAATAATTTTTGAACTGCATAGTCGCAATTGACACCGCGTATTGATTCAATTTCACTTTTAGTGATGGGTTGTTTGTAGGCAATAATGGCTAGGGTTTCTAAAGCAGCAGCAGATAATTTCTTTAAAAATTTATCACCATTGAGTAAGGCGATGGTTTTATGATACATCGGTTTGGTTAAAAACTGCCAACCGCCTCCACTTTGCTTCAATTCAAATGCATAGAATTCAGAATCGTATTTCTCTTTAATACCTTGTATTGCGATTTCTATTTGTTCAAAATCTGCGCGGTCTTCAATAAAACCAAGTGCGTTATTGATTAGCTCTATGATTTCTTCATTTGATAAAGCTTTATCACTAGCAAAAATTAACGCTTCAATATGTGGTATAATTTGAGATATTTCCATTTCTTAAGTCAATTATGTATTGGTTATTGTTTGAAATAAGTTAATTGTACAACAACAAACCCTTAAACCTCAAACGATTAACCTTGGAGTGCAGCCGCGCCACTTACGATTTCAGACAACTCGGTAGTAATCGCAGCCTGACGCGCTCTGTTATAACTTATTTTCAATGATTTCAATAATTCGTTTGCATTGTCACTTGCCTTATCCATCGCAGTCATACGTGCTCCATGCTCACTGGCATTGGCATCTAAAACCGCTTTGAATAATTGTGTGTTTAAAATTTTTGGCATCAACTCCGTAATTAACACTTGTTGATTTGGCTCAAAAATAAAATCTGATTTTTTCTTATTGCCCTCGATTGGAGTTATACGTTGAACAGGTAAAAAATCTTCAGCAATAAAAACTTGCGAAGCCGCATTTTTAAATTCACTGTAAATAATTTCTACCGCATCAAATTCTTTTGCAACAAATGCATCCATCGCATATTTGGCAGCTTGTTGTACTTTCTCAAAACTTAATCCTGTAAAAATGTTCCAATATGTATCAATGACTGAAAACCCGTTTTTTGTAAAATACTCATATCCTTTTTTACCTATCGGCAAAAACTTTACATTTCCTTTTGCCATTTGAGCAGCATATTTTTCATTAACCGTTGATTTGGCAAGCTTAATCAAATTGCTATTGTAACCGCCACAAAGACCGCGATCACTGGTTACTACAATGATTAACACTTTTTCAATCGGACGCTCCACAGCTAAATCCATCGCTACTTCTCCATCACTATTGCTTACAATATTACTCAGCATTTCTTGCAACTTTTTTGCATAAGGTCGCATTTGTGTTACGGCATCTTGTGCACGACGCAATTTTGCAGCACTTACCATTTTCATAGCTTTCGTAATCTGTTGCGTACTTTGAACGCTTTTAATCCGGTTTCTAACTTCTTTTAAAGCACCACTCATATGAAATTCGATTTTTTAATTATCCCAAATTTATGGGGTTATTCAAGTTGCAAATGTAGGGCAAATGCCAATTAATACAAGGATATAATTGAATATTTTATAACCACCATTCCCCCATTTTAAAAATCTTAGCTACATAATTAAGAAAATTATCCCTCGTATTTTTTAAATTAAGGGTTAAGTTTGAAAAATTGTTTATCCGTTATAAACTTCCTTTACCTTTGAGCTCTGTCAATTTGACGAACTTTTATCATTAGCATTGATTTTGTTTGAGTTGGCTAAACAATTTATTAAGAATTATTAAGAAAAAAATATGTTAGGAATCATTTCGAAATTATTTGGAGGAAACAAAAGTGAAAAAGATGTAAAAAAAATTACGCCACTTGTAGCCCAAATAAATAATTTTTATACACAGTATCAGTCATTGAGTAACGATGCACTTCGCGATAAAACTGCTGATTTTAAATTAAGAATACAGCAACATCTTACAGAGATTAACGAAGAAATCAAAGTGAAAAATGAATCTGCTGAATCTTTACCTTCTGAAGATATTAATGGAAAAGATGCCATTTATAATGAAGTGGATAAGCTTAAAAAATCGCGTGATCAAAAAATAGAAGAAATATTACTCGAAATATTACCAGAAGCTTTTGCCGTTGTTAAAGAAACCGGAAGACGATTTAGCGAAAATGAAATCATTGTTTCTACCGCAACAGAATTGGATACTGAACTATCTGTAAAAAAAGAACACATCACTATTGAAGGCAATACATCCATTTATAAAAACACTTGGAACGCAGCTGGAAATATCGTCAATTGGAATATGATTCACTACGATGTGCAACTTATTGGAGGTACTGTTTTGCATTCGGGTAAAATTGCGGAAATGGCCACAGGTGAAGGTAAAACGTTGGTGAGTACTCTGCCTGCTTATCTAAACGCAATAGCTGGCGAAGGGGTTCATATTGTTACGGTTAATGATTATCTCGCCAAAAGAGATAGCGAATGGAACGGGCCAATTTTTGAATGGTTGGGATTACGTGTTGATTGTATCGACAAGCACGAACCCAATAGCGACGCCAGAAGAAAAGCTTATAATGCGGACATTACTTACGGAACCAACAATGAATTTGGTTTTGATTATTTGAGAGATAACATGGTGCATCGCCCAGATGAAATGGTTCAAAGAAAACATCATTTTGCCATGGTGGATGAGGTGGATAGTGTATTGATTGATGATGCAAGAACGCCGTTGATTATTAGTGGTCCAATTGGACATAGCGATAATACACAACAATTTTTCG
>VFKL01000171.1 GCA_009885535.1 Chitinophagaceae bacterium
GGCAATCCAAAAACAATGATGCAGTACGGTGATTTTGATTTGCCAAAATATACAACTGGTGTAGCTTACTATGTGTACAAGGATGAAACTGGGCCAACGAGTAGAACAGGTGGTCAATTGGCTTTATCGTATCATGTAAAATCTGCCAACAAAAAAAATAAATTAGGTATTGGTTTGGAAATGCGTGGATTTCAGTATGCAGTTGATAAATCAAAATTAGATGTAGGTACTGACCCAGCACTGGTTGGCGTAAAAAACAAATTTGCATTTGATGCAGGTTTTGGGCTTTATTTTACCAACGAAAAGTTGAGCATTGGCGCAGCTGCAAGTCAACTGATTGGCGCGAAACTACAATTAACAGATGTACCTAATACAACATTGGGCGGCAGATTGTATCGTCATTATAATTTTTCTGCAAACTATAAGATACAAACAGGTGAAGATATTTTTGTAGTTCCTTTCACTATGGTTCGTTTAATTGAAAACTCGCCTACTGAAGTGGATTTAGGCGCAAAAATTGATTATCAGGATAAAATATGGTGGGCTTTAGATTGGAGAGTGAATCAATTTTGGAGCATACAAACTGGGATGAAGTTATTCCAACGTGTAAGGGCTTCATATTCTTATGATTATTACACATCTCCAATAAGTATTTTCACAGAAGGTTCAGGCGCACATGAAGTTGGATTACAATTCGACCTTAAGAAAAAATAATTCAAATTCAAATCATAAAAACCAAAAAATAAAGCTACATAACATGAGAAAGATTCAACTGATTACTATTTTATTTTTAATAGCATTTACTTCTAACGTTAATGCACAAACGGGATTTGCGTTTAGCTGTTCAAGAGATACAACTATCGATGGTTGTGTTACACCTTGTATCACTTTAAATGCAAAAATTCCAGATGTTCGTTCATCTACAAATTCGTACGTTATCAATCCACTAACTGGTCCAAACGGATGCTTTAATCCGTATGTGAGTCCTGCAACTCCGGGGACTTCTACAAGCTTGGCTACAGATGATACTTATTCAACTGCTGTAACCTTACCCTTTCAATTTCCTTTTTATGACGATGCAGAATCACCATACAATCAATTAATCATTAGCTCAAATGGATTTGTATCCTTTGACGTTTCAAAAGCAAGTGCTTATTCACACTATTCAATGACTGCAGGGAACGTACCCAATATAGCGTATGACAAGTCTTTGATTATGGGTGTTTTTCATGACATTAATCCATTTTATACAACATCTCCAACTCAACAAATTAAGTATCAAGTGTTGGGTGTTTCACCACACAGAAGATTTGTAGTGAGCTATTATAAAGTACCACAATACAGCACTACTTGTCAAAATTTAATAGAAAATACACATCAAATTGTACTATATGAAGGCTTAGGTATTATTGAAGTTTTTGTATTTAGTGCAGAGCAATGTCCAACTTGGAACCAAGGAAGAAAAATGATTGGTTTGCATAATGCCAATAAAGATAAAGGCCTTTTGGCACCAGGTAGAACAGCAGAAGGTCCAAACTGGGGTACACGTAATATGAATGAATCATGGCGTTTTGTACCTGCAACTGGTCCATCTTTGTTTCGCGGAGTTGAATTGTATGATTTAAATGGTACATTAATTTCAACAGGAGATACTACAGGAATTGGAAGCAATACTTTATCTGTTTCTTTCCCTAATGTTTGTCCACAAGGGAACACAACTTACATCGTTCGTTCAAAATATGCATCCTTCAACAATCCGAATGCATTTATTTACGGTGCTGATACCATTAATGTAATTTCAAATAATCCATTATCTGCTGCTTATGCGGCATCAGCTGCATCTTGTGCAACAGCTGGAATTGGTACCGTAGCTATTTTTGCTTCAGGAGCCACGGGTACATTTGAATATTCAGGGGATAATGGAACCACATGGCAAACGTCAAATATTTTCAACCTTGCACCAGGGACATATAGCATCAAGTTCAGAATAATAGGTACAACATGTATCGGAATTAAAACGGTAATTGTTCCAGCTGATCCAAACTTAGTGGCAGGTACATACAATATTTCAAACGTACGTTGCAATGGTGGAAGTACTGGTTCAATAAATGTTACTGGATTAAACGGAACAGGTGTTTTCCAATATTCATTAAATGGGGGAGCTTATCAATCTAGTGGATTGTTTTCAAACTTAGCAGCAGGTACATATAACGTAACCATTAGAGATAATTCAAATTGTGTGAGAGATACTATAATTAATGTTGTAGAACCAACACCATTAACAGCACAAGGATTTACTACAAATGCTACTTGTTCGACTACACCAAATGGATCATTAAACGTAGAAGCAGCTGGTGGTGCTAATGTTTATGAATACAGCATAAACGGAGGCGCATATCAATCATCTCCAAACTTTACAGTAACAAACGGAACATACAGTGTTTCTGTAAGAGATTTAAATGGTTGCATTAGAACTTTCTCAAATACAGTAGCACTTACAAATGATTTAAGTGTACAAACAAGAATTGATACCATCATTTGTTTGGGTGGTTCTGTAGAACTAACCACTTCAGGAAATGCAGGAGCATATTCTTGGTCTGGTACTGGATTAAGCAGCCCTTCAGTTGCTAGTCCAATTGCTACACCTACAGCAATAGGCGCTACCACATATACATTGGTGGCTACATTAGGTCAATGTACAGTTACAAAGCGCGTTGTGGTAAGAACAAATTCACAGGTGAATGTAAATGCAGGACAAAACACAACAATTATTTTAGGTGAAACTGCACAGTTGAATGGGGTTGTAACAGGTGCGAGTACATATTTATGGACTTCATCACCATCGGATAACACATTGAGCTCTACAACGATTTTAAATCCAATTGCTACACCAGTTACAACAACTACCTATACATTAACTGCAACGAATACTGCAGGTTGTAATAGCACAGGGAACGTAATCATTACCGTTATTCCTTATTGCATCAAAGTTAAAAATGCATTTACACCAAATGGTGATGGCATCAACGATAATTGGTCAGTTTATGGTCAGTTTGATTGTTTGAAAAATGTTAGTGTTACTGTTTTCAACAGATACGGAAGTAAAATATTCTCAAGCAAATCATACCGCAATGATTGGAATGGCACTTACAATGGTAAGCCAGTTCCGGATGGTACTTATTATGCAGTAGTAGATTTCCTGTTGATTTCAGGAAAGAAAATCACCATTAAATCTGATGTAACAATCATTAGATAATAAATCATAACATACAAATTAAAATGCCCTTCAGAAATGAGGGGTATTTTTTTGGAGGTAGGAGGGGTTTTTGAAGTTTGAGAGGTTTTTGAGGTTTGCGAGGTTTTTGAAGTTTCGTTCAAAAGGTTCAATGCGTTCAATGAGTTCAAAAGGTTAGCCCCCTCAATCCCCCAAGGGGGAAGTTGGAAGCGTTTTCCAATGGTGCTCTATCTTTCTGAAAGAAGTTTTTTAAAAATCGTTTTTCTTCGTGCCTTCGAGCCTTTGTGCCTTCGTGTTTCAAAAAAACTCGTGTCTTTTTGACTTTGCTCCTTAGTGTGAAAAAATAATCCGTGAAACGGCAATTAAATCGGCATTATACGAGAAAATTATGTACTAACATATAATTTAGAATCAAATGAATGTAGAAGAAATTAGAGACTTTGCAATAAGCTTAGAAGATGTAACCGAAAGTTTTCCTTTTGGACCCGAAACAATTGTGTTTAAAACCAACAACAAAATGTTTTTGCTTTTGCCATTAGATGAGGTGGATTTCCTAAAAATAAATGTAAAGTGCGATCCAGAACTGGCCTTAGAACTAAGAACAAACTATCCTGATTCGGTATTGCCCGGCTATCACATGAATAAAAAACATTGGAATACAATTGTAATCGATGGATTGTTGCCATGGAAGAGCATTAAGGAAATGATTGAAGATTCGTATAAGTTGGTGGGTAAGAAAAAGAGATTGGATTCTTGATGTAAGATTCTGTATACTGGATTTGATTTCTGTCGAGTTTGAACTTTTGGTAAATAACAAATAAGGAACTAAAAATAAGGAATAAGGAAGTGTTAGTTGTTCAAACATTTTTCATTTTCCATCTTTACAGCTAGTAAATGGAAAATACTTCCAACCTTAAACCATTAAACACTTAAACCAGCGAAGTGTTTTAAACCTTGCTTGTTTCGCGCAAAGCTCGCAAGGGAGCAAAGACGCAAAGGGGGGAAACACGAAAGGCACGAAGTTTTTTTGAAACACGAAGGCACAAAGACGCAAAGACACGAAGTTTTTTGTATAAAAGTAAGAAGCTAGTAATTGGAAAATGCTGCCAACCTTTTGAACTCATTGAACCATTTGAACGAAACCTTACAAACCTCTCAAACCTCAAAAACTTCCCAAACCTATTTTGAAAACACCTCACTCACCACCAACTCCTTACTACCAGGAGTGTATGTATAAAAACCTTCTCCAGATTTTACGCCTAGTTTTCCAGCGGTAACCATGTTGGTTAATAATGGACATGGTGCGTACTTTGGATTGCCAAATCCGTCGTGCAATACTTTTAAAATACTATGGCAAACATCTAGTCCAATGAAATCTGCAAGTTGTAATGGTCCCATTGGATGAGCCATACCTAATTTCATTACATTATCAATTTCTGCAACACCTGCAACACCTTCAAATAAACTGATGATCGCTTCATTGATCATCGGCATTAAAATTCTGTTGGCAATAAAACCTGGGTAATCATTTACAGTACATGGAATTTTTCCCAAGCGTTTACTCAACTCCGTTATGATTGTATTTACTTCTTTCGAAGTTGCATATCCATTGATGATTTCCACCAATTTCATTACAGGAACAGGATTCATGAAGTGCATGCCAATGACTAATTCGGGACGTTTGGTAACAGAGGCAATTTTTGTAATTGAAATCGAAGAAGTATTAGATGCCAAGATGCAACCAGTTGGTGCCGCTGCATCTATTTGTTTGAAAATATCAAGCTTTAATTTCTCATTTTCTGTAGCAGCTTCCACCACTAAATCTGCATTTACAACACCTTCTGAGATAGATGTGTTTGTTTTTATTTTACTTAAAGCTTCTGATTTTTGCTCTTCTGTTAATGTTGCCTTCGTAACTTGTCTATCGAGATTTTTTGTGATGGTAGAAATGGCTTTTTCCAATTGCGCTGCATTTACATCAATTAATGTCACATCAAACCCAGTTTGTGCAAATACATGTGCAATGCCATTTCCCATTGTACCTGCACCAATTACGCTTATATTTTTCATTCTATTATTTTTATTTTTTTAAAACACGAAGGAACAAAGTCACGAAGGCACGAAGTTTTTTTAACACGAAGTCACGAAGACACAAAGGCACGAAGTGAAAACGTTTTAAATTCAAATTTTTTTACAAAAACCAACAATGCACAATTTGAAAATGCTTCTAAACTTTTGAACCCATTGAACGAATTGAACCTTTTGAACAAAACCTCTCAAACTTCATAAACCTCGTTTACCCCTACTTAAACGCATTCATGCCCGTAATGTCCATTCCTGTAATCAATAAATGGATGTCGTGTGTGCCTTCATATGTAATTACACTCTCTAAATTCATCATGTGGCGCATAACAGGGTATTCGCCTGTAATGCCCATTCCGCCTAACATTTGACGTGCATCTCTGCAAATATTTGTAGCTATTTCACAAGCATTTCTTTTTGCCATACTTACTTGAGCTGGTGTTACTTTTCCTTCATTCATCAACACCCCTAAACGCCAATTCATTAATTGGGCTTTTGTAATTTCGGTTATCATTTCAGCTAACTTTTTTTGTTGCAACTGAAATCCACCAATTGGCCTTCCAAATTGAACTCTTTCTTTGCTGTAATTTAAAGCGATGTCGTAGCAATCCATTGCAGCTCCAATTGCGCCCCAAGCGATGCCGAATCTTGCTTTGGTTAAACATCCCAGCGGACCTTTTAATCCTTTTACGTTTGGTAAAATATTTTCTTTTGGAACCTTTACATTATCAAACACCAATTCACCTGTTGCACTAGCACGTAAACTCCATTTGCTATGTGTAGTAGGTGTTGAAAATCCTTCCATGCCTCTTTCTACAATAATACCTTGAATTTCCCCAGCATCATTCTTTGCCCACACTACAGCCACTTGAGAAAAAGGCGAATTGCTAATCCACATTTTTGCACCATTCAAAATTACATGGTCGCCTGCATCTTTAAAGTTGGTTAACATACCTCCTGGATCACTTCCATGATTTGGTTCGGTTAATCCAAAACATCCCAACCATTCACCACTGGCTAATTTGGGTAAATATTTATTTCGTTGTGCTTCACTGCCATATTGATAAATCGGAAACATCACCAAACTACCTTGTACCGATGCGGTTGAACGAACGCCACTATCACCACGCTCCAGCTCTTGCATCATTAATCCGTAAGAAATATAATCTAATCCACCGCCGCCATATTGCTCTGGTACAGTTGGGCCAAAGCATCCCAAATCGCCCAATTGCTTTACAATTTGTTGAGGAAATTCCGCGCGTTGTGCATAATCTTCAATAATCGGAGAGATTTCTTTTTTTACATAATTTCTTACCGTTTCACGAATAAGTTTATGCTCTTCCGTTAGCAATTCATCTACACCAAAATAATCTGGGGATTGAAAATTATCAGTTTTGACTGCCATAATCTTATTTTTTTTATTTTTAGGTCTTTATTTTACGTGGCAAATATACCAATCAAATATGGCTATTGTAATCTTTTGTTTAATATTTTAGTTGATTTTAATTCAATTTAATACATCAATAATTTGTTCTAATTTTATTCAATAAGTTCATCGATAAATCAGAAACTATGCAAAAGATTTTCGTTATTCTATTTTATTTGTTTTTTATGATGGGTTGTAATGAAAAGCCATTAATATCAACTCCAATTGTTTCAGTCGAGAATTATTTCTTTCCCAACTTAAATGATGATAATTGGGAAACGAAATCACCTGCTATTTTGGGGTGGGATACGTCTAAATTAAATGAAGCTTTTGATTTTGCGGGTTCAAAAAATACTTACGGGTTAATCGTTTTACAAAATGGCAGATTGGTTAAAGAGAAATATTGGAACAATTGGGATGTAAACACGAGATACTATATCGCTTCAGCAGGGAAATCTGTGGTGTCTTTTTTGACAGGAATTGCCCAGCAAGACCAATTGTTGAATATTAACAATAAAACTTCAGATTATTTGGGCGTTGGTTGGACAAGTTTACCATTAGCAAAGGAAAATTTAATCACCGTTAAACATCAGCTTGCAATGACAACCGGATTAGATGATGGCGTTGTAGATCCGGATTGTGAAGATCCCGCTTGTTTAAATTATGTTGCAGATGGAGGCTCCAGATGGGCATATCATAATGCGCCATATCGATTATTACAAAAAGTTATTGCTAATACAAGTGGCATGTCATTTAATCAATATTGCTCGCAAAAACTGTTTCAAAAAATAGGTATGTCTCGATCATTCTGGTATAATAATATAATGTATTGCACCACCCGTGAAGCGGCTCGTTTTGGGTCATTGATATTGAATAAAGGAACATGGAATGGAAATATTATTCTCAACGATTCTAACTATTTTAAAGCAATGGTAAATCCTTCTCAATCATTGAATAATAGTTACGGTTATCTCTGGTGGTTAAATGGTAAATCATCTTTTATGGCACCTACTTTGCAAACAGTTTTTAATGGAAGTTTGGTAACAAATGCACCTAACGATATGATCATGGCATTAGGAAAAGACGACAAGAAAATTTATATCGTTCCGTCTTTAAATATAGTAGTCGTTCGTTTGGGAGATGCAGCAGGAAATACAACGCTTCTTGGTCCTTCAGGTTTTGATAATGAATTCTGGACAAAATTGAAATATGCCATCAGATATTAATGATTAAAAAATCAGTCTTTTTTCCCCTTTGCTTCCAACATACGCATCTCTTTTGCATCTTGAAGAAACTTGGAAGCAAAAATAAAATCATTCAAATTTTTATTTTCTGAAAATATAATGTCTTTGCTATTGCCCGTCCATTCATTTTTCCCGTCTTTTAAATAAATGATATTGTTGCCTATTTCCATCACACTATTCATATCGTGGGTATTGATTATTGTAGTCATGTTGAATTCAATCGTAACGTCATGAATGAGTTTATCAATAAGCATCGATGTTTGCGGATCTAATCCAGAATTGGGTTCATCGCAGAAAAGAAATTTCGGATTAAGTACGATTGCCCTTGCAATACCTACCCTTTTTTTCATTCCACCACTTAATTGTGATGGCAATTTTTTGTTTGTGCCCACTAAATTCACACGCTCCAAAACCTCGTTTACTTTCTTTATTTTTTCTGATTCTTTATCTTTTGTAAACATATCAAGGGGAAATTTTACATTCCCTTCTACAGTCATACTATCAAATAAAGCCGATCCTTGAAATAACATACCAATTTGCTGACGAAGCATTTTTTTCTCCTCGTCATTCATTTTTGTAAAGCTCAATCCATCATAAATAATTTCACCTGCATCAACTTCATACAAACCCACCAAACATTTTTGTAATACGGTTTTTCCACTACCACTACTGCCAATAATGAGATTGGTTTTACCGCTATACATAATATGGCTAACATCTTGAAGGACTTGCTTATCGTCGAATCTTTTTGATATCTTTTTGAATTCAATCATAATGAATAAATAATCAGTTTATTAAAGTAAAAGTGCAGCAAGTATGTAATCGGCAAATAAAATAACCACACAAGTGACCACTACAGATTTTGTACTGTTTCTGCCAATTTCTAATGATCCACCTTTTACATAATAACCAAAATAAGCAGGAATAGAACTTACAATAAATGCAAAAGTGTACGCTTTCATCATAGCAAAAAATACATTGTACGGGATAAATAATTCTTTCAATCCGCGGTCGTAAGTTTCTGTTGATATGATTCCAGAAATGTCAACGGTAAGTCGGCCACCATAAATACCCAAAACCATCGCTAAAATTACAAGCATTGGTATGGTAACTAATGCAGCTGCAATTTTGGGCATAATTAAAAATGTTTTAGAATTAATGCCCATAATTTCAATGGCATCAATTTGCTCACTTACCCGCATGTTACCCAACTCGCTAGAAATTTTGCTGCCCACAACTCCTGCCAATACGATACAAATCAATGTGGGTGCGAATTCTAAAATAACCGTATCTCTAATAATTTGAGCGATAATTAATTTAGACATGATAGGACTCGTAATTTGATAAGCAGTTTGTAACGCGCTAACTGCACCCATAAATAACGAAATGACACAAACAATGCCCAATGAGCCTATGCCAATTTCACTGCATTGATGCATGAATTCTTTCCAGTAAAGTTTTGAATTTTCTGGTTTGCTTACCATGCCCTTGAGCATAATAAAATATTTTCCAAAGTGAGAAAAGAAACTCATAGTCGTAGTGTATAAAAATTAATTATTGGCTTTCGGTTTTCGTTTCCACCATTTACTTTTCTTAATCACTTCGTGAACGCTGCCTTTACTTTTTGATTGAGCATCCACTACCGCAATCACCACCATATTATAAATGGCACGAATTGAACTTCCCAATTGCAATACATGCACCGGCTTTTTTAAACCCAACAATATTGGCCCAATACTATCCGCACCGCCAATTTCTTGAAGTAAATTATGCGCAATATTTCCAGCAGCTAAATTTGGAAAAATCAACACATTGGCCTCTCCATTTACCAACTCTGCAAATGGATAATTCTCTTTTAATATCTCTTTATTGAAAGCTAAAATTCCTTGCATCTCACCGTCACAAATTAAAGATGGACTTTTTTGTTTTACAATTTCTCTTGCTTGTCTGACCAAAATGGCCTCAGGAGCGTTGCTGCTTCCAAAGTTAGAGTAGGAGAGCATCGCAATCTTTGGCACTATATTAAATTGCTTCACTTCCTTTGCCACTAACAAAGTGATTTCTGCAAGTTCTTCAGCAGTAGGATTAAAGTTTACGGTAGTATCTGCTAAAAATATCGGTCCTCGTTTGGTGAACAACAAATACATACCCGCAATCTTTTTTACACCTGCATCAGTACCAATAATTTGCAAAGCAGGTCTTATTGTTTCGGGGTAATTTTTACTCAAACCACTGATCATACAGTCTGCTTCACCTGTTTCAACCATCATACAACCAAAGTGGTTGCGGTCTTTCATCATTTTAAATGCCTCGTAATGATTTACACCCCTTCTATTTCTTTTTGCAAAAAACAATTCTCCAAACTCTTTCCTTAATTCTTCATGTTCATCATCTTGTGGATTGATGATGGGCATATCTTCGATGTCTACAGAATTTGATGCCGCCAACTCTCGAATTTTTTTCTCATTACCCAATAAAATAGGGAAGCCAATGCCTTCCTCCAAAACCAATTGTGCTGTTTTTAAAATCTTTGCATTTTCAGCATCCGCAAACACAATACGTTTTGGGTTGCTTCTAGCTTTATTACTCAAAATTCTGCTCAATTGATTGTCTAAACCAAGCCGTTTATTGAGCTCTATCGTGTATCCATCCCAGTCAGTAATGTTTATTCTTGCCACGCCGCTATCCATGGCTGCTTTTGCTACAGCTGGAGCTACTGTTGATAATAAACGTGGATCAAATGGTTTGGGTATAATGTAAGTAGGACCAAATGAAATTGTTTTTTCGTTGTAAGCTAAGTTTACAATATCGGGTACGGGTGTTTTAGCCAATTCTGCCAAAGCTTTCACTGCAGCGAGTTTCATGGCTTCGTTGATTTGTTTTGCCCTTACATCCAGCGCCCCTCTAAAAATATATGGAAACCCAAGTACATTATTTACTTGATTGGGAAAATCAGAACGACCAGTTGCCATGATCAAATCCTTACGCGCTGTCATTGCTAAGTCGTACATGATTTCTGGATCAGGATTGGCCATAGCAAAAACAATTGGATTGCGTGCCATAGATTTAATCATCTCAACGGTAACAACATTGCCTACACTTAAACCTAAAAACACATCTGCATCTTTCATGGCTTTACTCAGATTGTAATCTTTGTATTTTGCATCTACACAAAATTTTTGTTTGAAGGTTTCTATATCAGTTCTGCCTTTATGTAAAATGCCATCTTTATCAAACAAAATAAAATTTGCAGGTTTTGCTCCAAGCGATTCATATAATCTAATACAAGCCATTGCTGCAGCTCCAGCACCATTAATTACAAAATTTACTTTGTCTATTTTTTTCTTTTGAATTTCTAAAGCATTTAAAAGTGCTGCCGCAGAAATAATTGCAGTTCCATGTTGATCATCGTGCATAACTGGAATGTTACATTGCGCCTTTAATTGTTGCTCAATGTAAAAACACTCTGGCGCTTTGATGTCTTCTAAATTTATACCGCCAAATGTAGGTTCCAATGCTTTTACAATTTGTACAAATTTATCCGGATCATTTTCATTTATCTCAATATCAAATACATCAATGTCTGCGAAAATTTTAAACAATACGCCTTTCCCTTCCATAACGGGTTTACTGGCAGCGGGGCCAATATTTCCCAATCCAAGAACGGCCGAACCATTTGTAATTACGCCTACCAAATTTCCTTTGGCTGTATATTTATACACATCATCAGGAGTTGCTGCAATTTCTTTACACGGCTCTGCAACCCCAGGTGAATATGCTAATGATAAATCACGTTGTGTTTTTGCATCTTTAGAAGGAACAACTTCAATTTTCCCTGGCCTTCCTTTGGCATGATATTCCAATGCTTCCTGCTTGCGTGAATCTTTTGCCATACTTTTTGGTTATTTCTTTTTCTGTTTAATCAACAATAAATACAAAACAATAATACGCATTTAGTAATCATTGATTCAATAGCTTGCAATTTACTAAAATTGAGAGATGTATGCTCTTTTAATGCGTATAAAAAAAGTCACCTCGATTTGAGGTGACTTAAAGATATAGTAATGTTTCAACTAAAATGTTGTTGTTCCATCAGCTTGATAGGTGTAGCGGAAGCTGTAATATCTTGAATCATATATTTTGATGCTATCAGATGCAGTTGAAAGCGGTGTGGTATTTCCTTTGTAGTAATTTAAGATTTCAACTTTTGCAAATTTGCCAGAAGCGGTTCTAATTACCAATACTCTTCCTGGAATAGCAGTTAACAAATTGGTTGGTCCATCATAATTGTACCAACCTTTACCAGAACCTTTTGTAATGGCATAAGCCGGTGCTTGATCTATTTTAAATGTTGAATCTACGGGAATTGCTGTTAGAGCATCGAATGTACCTGTGTATACAAATGCACCACCATTTCCTGGTCCACTTGTACCACCGTTGATGCGAATGGTTGATCCAGCAAATGCCAAATCCCAATTGCTTGTTGCAGAATCAGTAGAGGCGATTTTTGAATTGGTACCCAAACTAAAGAAAGTGTATTTGCCCGCCCCGTAAGGTCCCATTGCACCAACGCCAACAATGGTATCTGCTGCCATGTTTTTTACCGTTACAATTTTGCCACTTACTGCTACATTGTAATCATTAGGATTTACTACAACATTTTTTACTTCATCATTTTTACAAGCATTAAAAATTAATGCTGCCATTGCCAAAATTCCAATTGTACTTTTTTTCATTTTTTTTTATTTAAGTGTATAATTAATAGATAAGTAGATCATTCTTCCTGATAAATTAGGCAGATAATTCATGTCTTGATAATTCGTAACATTATCCATACCTATATTGAGGATTAATTTTTTATTGAAAGTTTTCCCAGCTGCGAAATTTATTAAAAAATAACCATCGCCACTTTCATCGTTTTTGTTTAACAACCCATTGCCGTCTCTATCTCCAACATACCATTGCGATTTATATAGTAATCGTGTATTGATAAAAAATCCGTTCTTATTTTCATAAGTAATTTTTACATTACCCATATGCTTGCTTCTATTTGCCAAGCCTATATATTCTTTATTGAGCAATATTCTGCTTGTGCCATCGACATTTCTTGTGTATACTTTTCCGGCTTTAATATTTGCCAAATCATCTTTATCCGCAGTTTCTAAAAATTGATAACCAGTAGAAATGGAAATTGTTTTTGTTGCCTTCCATTTCAAATCAAATTCTAAACCTTGTGTATAAGCGTTTTTAATATTGATGTAACTGAATATCTGTGCACCATTCAACTTTGTAGCCACTTGTCTAACATCAATAAGCCCTTCAATGTCATTTCGAAATCCATTAAAATCGAGCTGCAAATTTTTATTTAAAAATACCGTTCCACCCAAGTTAATGCCGGTAGAAAATTCAGGTTTTAAGCTGCTTAATTTATTGTAGTCATCTTTTATTTCACTAAGCTGACCAATGGTTTGCATTTGCTGAATGATTTTTATGGCATCAATACAACCCAACACAGAATAGCCTCCTGCAGCGTTGTTGGTAAAGTTTAAATATAATTGTCTGAAATCAGGTGCCTTAAAACCTCTACCAATAGAACCCTTAATGGTTATAGCTTTACTAGCGATGTATCTGAATGAAAATTTCGGACTGAAAGCTGCAGCAAAAATTTTGTTGTGATCATAACGAACACCAGTGGTGAAAATTAATTTTTTAGATAATGTCCATTCATGTTGAGCAAAGGCATACAAGATTTGATTTTGTTTTTTGCTTTCTACATTATCATAACGTGTAGAATATGCTTGGTCAATGATGTATCCTGCACCAATTGTCAAAAGCATGTTTTTAAATTTAAAATCGTTTTGATTTTCTGCGCGATACAAATGTTGTTTGAACTCATCTATATAACTGCTGTCTGGTTTGTTGGAGAAATTTAATTTTTGAAATCCTTTGTAAAAAGTGGCGTAAACATTCAATGATGATTTTATTTTTTCATTTAATACATGTGTTAGAATAGAATTGATATTTAAATCGTTGTTGGTTTCTTTTCCAAAAGATGTGCTAACTGCGCCATTGTTGTTTACGGCAAAGTTTTGTTTGATTTGATCGTAGCCATTTCGAACAAGAAAGGTAAAATTGTTTTTGTCGTTGACAGGAGCGAAGATTGATAACTGATTGGTAAATCGCCAAATGGGTTGTGTAATGCGTTCTGAAGAGTATGGTCTAAAACTTATGGCATCAACATAAAAAGCATTAGAAGATAAATTAATGGTTGCTTTTTTAAATGTTGTAATGCATAAGAAATTTAAATCCGTATTTTTGAAAACGTCTTTAGCCAACGGTGACGACCATCCTAAGTTGGGATTTCCAAAGCCATATCTGGCACCCAATTGAATTTTTTTGTCGCTGTTATTTTCTGTAATAATATTGATCACTCCAGCCATTGCTTCAGAACCGTATAAACTAGATGAAGGGCCTTTTACGATTTCAATTTTTTTGATATTGGTGATGCCAATTCTGTTTAGGTCTAGTACACCAGCAGTTCTTCCTACCAATGGTGCCCCATTTAATAAAATGAGGGTATAATCCGGATTCAAACCTTGCATTTGTATACCTGCGCCAAATCCATTGGTGATAGACATTCCAGCTTGTTCTTGCAAAATATCTTTTAATCTTAAACTACCAGCTTGCTGTATATTTTTTTTAGTAATAATACTGATTGGACTTGTAACATTTCCAAGTTTCGTAACTGTTTTCGAAGCGGTAACCACCACTTCATCCATTGAAGAAAATAGGGTAGAAGTGGTGTCTTCTTGCGCAAACAAAGACAATGAAAAAAACAGCAGAAATATGGTTTGAGAAATGTGTTTCATTTATTAGCGCAAATGTCTATGCTACAAGTAGTTATTTCATCATGGAATTGTCATGAAATGGAGATTGGTTTTATTTTTACTTTATTATGACAAAGGGGAGGAGAGCCCCCATCCCCAACCCTTCCCCCGAAAGGTGAAGGGATTTGAAACACGAAGATCAAGGCGTTATTGTGCAAAGGTGGTGAAACACGAAGGCGCCAAGGCACACAACGTTTTTTTGAAACATAGGAGGCACAAAGGCTCGAAGGCACGAAGAAAAACGATATTAAAAAAAATCTGACAAAAACAAAGACCACCATTGGAAAACGCTTCCAACTTCCCCCTTGGGGGATTGAGGGGGGCTAACCTTTTGAACAAATTCAACCTCACAAACCTCACAAACCTCACAAACCTCACAAACCTACTTCTTCTTTACAACCGTAAACACCCTCGACAAATTAAATCCAAAGCGAATTTCGCCCTTACCCCATTTGTTGGTGGTATTTGTAATAAAAGCTTTTTCGTTCATGCCAGTTGAGTTGGAAAAATGAAGTTGGAAAACGTGTCCACCTGTTTCAATGTCGAAGCCAATTGAGAGTGGGTTTACGTAGTTGTCAACTTGTGTTTTTATTTCAGATTCTATTTCATCATCAGTTAAACCTAGCAAGTCGATGCTAATATCTTTAAGGATGTAATGATAATCTACCACGAACGCAATTCGATTTGATAGTTTCAATCTAGCTCCAGTACCAATGGCAAAAATATCATTGGCATCAATAATTCTAGGGACAAGATTTAGATGCACATGAGTTGGCGTTAATTGAAAGCTGAATTTATCTGAGAATTTTCTTCCAATGATAACTTGATTATAAAACCCCATTTTATTAGAATAGAAATTGCCCGGATTTCCAGGTTCTGCAAATGGCAATCCAGAATATGTCATACCAGTAACAAGAACTATCGAAACAGGTGAACTAGATTTGCCACCTTTTGATTGTTGAATAACCCTGTATTTAATAAATCCATCCAATTCTTTACCTACATTGCTTCTTCCTATTCCAATGGTAAGGTCTTTAGAAATGCCATAATCAAAACCTAAGCGCATGTTGGCCTGATCTAATCCATATAAATTTTTAGCACCTGAATTTACAAGTCCAAAACGATGAAGGATTCTGGTGTCTAATACACCCTTACCAATAAATTCCATCGAATGTCCGTTGATAACTCGGCTCGATTTGAATGCATTATTAACGTACTCTTTTTGAATTGGTTCTTTTTTTTCTACTATTGACAGCAAATCATCTTGAGCAAATGCAATTTGTGTAGAAAAAACGGCTATTGAAAGTATAACTGTGTATTTTAAAAAATTATTTCTCATTATTATTGTTTTAAAAGCGAGTAATTACATGTTACATTAATTTTTACTGTTTTAGCGAGTTTTTCTTTAACTACTCCTGGTATTTCAATGTTGTAATCTGCTAAAGCAACAATAAAAGATGATGTTCCAATTACTTGATCACCATTGATTTTGAAACTACCTGTTGTTTCTATTTCTTTTTTTACGCCATGCATATCCAAGGTACCTTTTACCGTCACAGGATAGGTGCCATCTTTTGAAAAGTTTACCTTTTTAATGTCGGTAATATTTCCACTAAACATTGTTTTTGGATATTTTTCGCTCTCCATGTAGTTCTCATTAAAATGATCTTGCATCAATTGACTCCAAAATTCAAAACCTTTATTCATGATTTTAAATTGCATCTGACCAGAAACAGCATCAAATACAGAGGTAGTTGATTTATTTGTAGCAGAAATATTTTCAACGCCGGTTCCTGCATCAAATGTAGTTGTGCCGGTTGCTGTAGAATATAATTTTTTTTGTGCGAAAGCAGTTGTAATACTTAAAATCGCAATACTTAAGAAAAGTAATTTTTTCATTTTTTAAAGTTTAATGGTTATTTATTAACTGAACATGTTTTCATCATGGCAGATTTTTGTTGGGGCAACAAATCCATCATATCATTGGAGTCATTTTTTTCAAATCCATCACAACCAAAATAAATGCCTTTTATTGAAGTTGGTTTTCCTTTTTCAAAGGTTTCGGCATGTTTTGCAAAAACGGCACTATCAAAAGTACATGTAATGATGGCGTTGTTTCCGGCATCTAAAACCAAACTACATTGATTTTTATTCACCTCCATTACGTTTCCTGAAACTGCAATGTTTTTATCCATGTAGGTTGCCGAAACCGTGGCTTGATTTGTATTTAGTTTTTCAATGAATTCTGTGGTTGAAAATTTTGCTACTGGTTCACTATCTTCAGCGGTCGCTGGTTTTTTTGTTGCAAAATATAAAATCACCCCAGCAGAAACTACACCAATTGCGAATATGCTCCAAGCTATTTTCTTCCATTTTTTCATAGTCCTATTTTTTATCTTTCAAAATCAACAATCTTTATGATTTATCTTAAAACTAATCCGTATAACGATGACCTGCATTTACCCAAGCTGTTATCTGGGCTTGTTCATTTGTTGAGAGTGGGCCAGATGTTGGCATTTGTTGTAACGTATATGGTTGTACGCAAGATCCTTTTATTTCGCTCCAGTATGTAACAATAGAACAATCGTTATCAAAATTATAACCTGCAGTACTTCCACCACCTAAATGACATCCACCACATTTTGAATTTATAATGTTTCGAACATTTGTAAATGTAGGTCCCATTGCATCCGTTGCAGCTTTACATGAGCTAGAATTGGGATAAATCAGCTCTTCTTTGTCGTGATAGCAACTATTAATTGCAAATAGACTGAAAATGATAATGGCTGTAAAAAAAAGTCTCTTCATTTGTTTTAATTTTAATTTTTTAATTAATCAGTATATCTATGTCCCGCATTTACCCAAGCAGTTATTTGAGCTTGTAATGTTGAAGAAAGCGGCCCAGATGTAGGCATTTGTCTTAAAGTGTATGGTTGTACACAACTTCCTTTTATTTGACTCCAATAATTTACAATACTACAATCATTATCAAAATTATAACCAGCCGTGTTTCCACCGTTTAAATGACAACTTCCACAATTCGCTCTGATGATGTTTCTTACGTTTGTAAAATTAGGGCCTTTTACCGCAGTTCCAACTACAACTATTTGGGTATTTGTACATCCATTTAAATCTTTTACACCTATGATGTAATTTCCAGCAGTTAATCCCGAAAAAATACTTGAACCTTGATAAGCACCACCATTGCTGTTGTATGTAAAACCAGTTGACCCATTTGCTAAAACAGAAATGCTTCCGTTTGCAGTGGGGTTAATACATGGTACTACGTTAGAAACTGTAGGCGTAATCCCAATATTTATTCCTGTACATGGATTTATTGCGATTAAAACTACAACTGTTGTACCCGTGCAACCATTAGTATTTTTTGCTGTAATGGTATAACTTCCTGCGCTTAAATTATTAAATACACCAGTTGCTTGGAAAGCACCACCATTTTTACTGTACGTGTATGTTCCAGCAGGGGAGGCAGTTGCTGTTATTGAACCATTTGTTTGTCCAGTAAACGGATTTGTTTGTGTTGAAGAAATAGAAATGTTTACACCAGTACATGGGTTTGTTTCCACTAAAGAAATTGTACTCGTTCCGGTACATCCATTTGAATTTTTTGCGGTGATGGTATAACTACCCGCACTTAAATTATTAAATACGCCTGTAGCTTGAAAAGCACCGCTATTTATGCTGTATGTGTATGTTCCAACTGGCGTTGCGGTAGCTGTTATAGAACCATTGGATTGTCCTACTGTTGGATTTGTTGGGGTTGAACTTATGGTAATGTTTACACCCGAACATGGATTGTTTTCAACCAATGTCATGGTGGTTGTACCTGTGCAGCCTATTGGATTTTTTGCCACGATGGTATAATTTCCTGCACTTAAATTATTAAATACACCTGTTGCTTGAAAAGCTCCACCATTAATATTAAAGGTATAACTTCCAACTGGAGTTGCAGCAGCTGTTATTGAACCATTTGATTGTCCTACACTAGGATTAGTTGGGGTTGAATTTATGATGATGTTTACACCCGAACATGGATTAGTGGTGCCAATAGTTATCTGAGCAGTATCGTTGCAACCTGCACTATTATGTCCAATTATTGTATAATTTCCAGCAGATAAATTTTGAAAATGTCCAGTATTGTTATTCGAGCCTCCATTTAAATTATAATAAAACCCATCTCCACCAGAAGCGGTAACCGTAATCGTTCCATCGTTAATGCCTGATGTGGCATTTGTAGATGTAGCAGTAATTTGAAAATTTAAATTGTCACAATTAGCGCCAGTTGGAATTTCATGTTGGCAACTAATTAAAAAATAGCTTGCCGAAAAAAGCAAAGCCATAAGGCTGAGGAGAATGGTTTTTTTCATGGTTGAATTTTAACTTTTTATTCAATAATGGTGCCAAAAGTTATACAATGTAGCCAAGACTTTTTTAAAACATCATGACGAATAAAAAAACCAATGTTAAAAAAAAGAGCCGATTTCAACAATCGACTCTTTGTATAAAACGATTTATAAAAATCATATTTAATCAATATATCTATGACCTGCATTAACCCAATCGGTAATGATTTGTTTTTCTGAAGTTGATAATGGTCCCGCCTGAGGCATTGTACCTTGTACAACACATCTTATATTTATACGATCCCATTTGGTTACAATATTGCACTTGTCGTCGAAGTTTACGCCCCCAAGTGACCCACCACTAAAATGGCAACTTGCACATTTGGAAACCATTAAATTTCTTACTGCATTAAATTTTACGCCACCTGGGTTAGGGGATACTGTAACAGATTGAGATTTTGTACAACCATTCACATCTTTAACTACAACTGGATAATTTGCTGCAGCCAAATTAGAAAATACATTTGATGCTTGGAATGTAGTTCCCCCATCTTTGCTATATGTGAAACCAGTTGAGCCAGATGCACCTAAAGTCAAGCTTCCGTTGTTAACTGTAGGACATAAATCTGCAAAAGTTGTAGTTGGCGTTAAGACGATATTTATTCCATTGCAAGGATTTGTTTCACTTAAAGTTACACTTGTTGAAGTACTCGTGCAACCAATGGCATTCTTTGCCATAATCGAGTAAGTACCTGCAGCTAAATTGTTGAAAATATTTGAAGATTGGTATGCGCCGTTATTAATACTATAGGTGTAACTGCCATTTGGAGTAGCCGTTACGTTAATAGAACCATTGCTTTGTCCTGTTGTAGGCTCTGTTTGGGTTGTGCTTAATGTTATAGTAACGCCATTGCAAGGATTTGTTGCACTTAAAGTTACACTTGTTGAAGTACTCGTGCAACCATCAGCATTCTTTGCCATAATAGCGTAAGTACCTGCAGCCAAATTGTTGAAAATATTAGATGATTGATAAGTACCATTATTAATACTATACGTATAACTGCCATTTGGAGTAGCGGTTACTGTAATAGAACCATTATTTTGTCCTGTAGTTGGAGCAGATTGACTAGTACTTATACTAATTGTAATACCAGTGCATGGATCAACTGGTGTTACGGTATCTTTTGTACAACTAAAAATAATAATTGTTGTAGAAATTAAGAGGCTAAATAGTAAAATAAACTTTTTCATTTTTTTTGATTTATTTAAAAATATATACTTTTTTTTATTTTGTAACAAATATATGCTTCATTTTTCCAGAAAATTCAGTTTCTATCATTTTACAAGCGATATTGATCATGTTTTTAAATGCATTTTCTCCAGAAATACCATGACCAATAATTACAGGTTTTGCAACGCCTAAAACTGGAACGCCGCCATAAACTTCAAAATTAAAACGATTAAAATGTACATCATTTATTTCTCGTCTTTTAACGATGTCGTAAATGCTTTCAGCAAGTTTTAAAACCACATTTCCTGTAAATCCGTCGCAAACCATTACATCAGCTTTGTTGATTAGAATATCTCTACCTTCAATATTTCCTATAAAATTAATTTGTGTATTTTCTTTTAGTAAAGGATATGCGGCTTGTGCAAGTAAATTTCCTTTTCCTTCTTCTTCTCCTAAGTTAACCAAACCCACTTTAGGGTTTTCAATCTTTAAAATTTGAGCGGCAAATAAAGAACCAAGTATGGCAAACTGATTTAGATTTTCCGGTTTGCAATCTGCGTTTAATCCAACGTCTAATAACAAACCAAGTGAGCCATCTTCTCGAGGCACATAAGCGCCGATAGTAGGGCGTATAACACCTTCAATTGTTTTAATGCTGAATAATGCACCCACCATCATTGCGCCGGTATTCCAGCACTTATAAAAGCATCAATTTCTCCTGTTGCAAGCATTTTAAAACCAACAGCAATGGAAGAATCTTGTTTCTCTTTTAGTGCTTTTGTAGGATGCTCTTGCATTTCAATAACCTGAGAAGTATGAATTATGGTACAACGATTTTGAAAAAAATTGAATTTATTTAATTCAATATCAATGCATGACTTATCGCCAAACATTACGATTTCAATCTCATTATTATTTTCAGATAGAAATGCAACAGCGCCTTTTACAGCTTCTGCAGGAGCAAAATCTCCCCCCATCATGTCTAATCCAATTTTCATATCGTGTTATGTTTAAAATAAAAAAACCAAAATACAGCTTGATTTTATTCAAACTATATTTTGGCATTCAAATTTTTAGTCCATTGATTAAGCTCTTGAGGGTGCTTTCTCTGCAACTACTTTTCCTTTATAATATAATTTTCCTTCACTAACGTGCGCACGATGACGAACGTGTATTTCACCTGTAGTTGAATCAACGCTCAGCGTTGTTTCACTTGCTTTGTAATGTGTTCTTCTTTTTGCACTGCGTTGTTGCGAATGACGCCTTTTTGGATTTGGCATGACTTTATTTTTTTATTGTTATAACGGTTTATTAATTATTTTTAAACTTATCTAATCCTTTCCAGAGATTGTTTGCATTTTCTTTTGCAAAATTATCCTCCATTTCTTTTAATTTCCCCAACACTTCTTTGTTACATTTCGCACCACCAATTTCTTCGTTTGTACACATTTTTTGCATCGGCAAACTGAGTAGAACAAATTCGTAGATCCAATTTTCAACAGACAGATGACTTTCATTTCTAGAGATGTAAAAGATATCGGGATCTTCTTCCTGATTATTCATTTCATCTGGGTTATCTACTTGTTTTACCAAGATTTTAAACTCATCCCAAAGTGCTAATGTTATAGAATTTCCACAACGATCGCAACTTACATCTGCTTGACCACCAATTTCAAACTTTAAAAGCATGAAACCTGTATTTTTTTCAAACATCAGCTTTACTTGAGCCTTGGGATTTGCAAAATCTTCGGCACCTTTTTCTACAAAGAACTGTTCATCTAAATCATAGTCAAACTCATGAACACCGAGCTTCAATCCAACAAAAGCAATTTCAAATGCACGCTTCTTAGCCATTGCGTTCAGTTTAAAGGAGGGCGAAGGTATATTTTTTTTATTAAAAATGGAATAAAAATTGGGATTATTATAATTTAATCCCTAAAAAAGGAGGGTTATCCTGATTTTTAAACTAAAATCATGGTTGAAATTCAATTTTTTGAACCCGGATTATATGTTGATTCGTTATTGAATTAATTAAAATGTATTCTTCCACATCATGCTTTCAACTGGCATATTGGGTTGACTATTATATTTAGCATTTTTCTTTTCATTGTATTTTACTTCAATTTCTCCGTCAACTGGGAAGTATATCAATTGTCCGATAGGCATGTCTTTGTAAACCCTTACTGGTTGTTTTACTGAAATTTCTAATGTCCAATTACCACAAAATCCAACATCACCTTTTCCGGCAGTAGCATGAATATCGATACCCAATCTTCCAGTAGATGACTTACCTTCCAAAAAAGGAACGTGCGCATGTGTTTCTGTATATTCGGCAGTTACACCCAAATAAAATTTGTTGGGTAATAATAAATAACCTTCTTCTGGAATTTCGAAATGTGAGATGGTATTGTGTTTTTTAGCATCCAATTCCTCATTGTCGTACATCGCTAAATTTTTTCCAAGATGCACATCATAACTGTTGCTACCCAAACAATCGCGTAAATAAGGTACAATTTTTATCGTGCCCTTTTCCATTTCTTCCAATATTCTTTTATCACTTAAAATCATTTCTTTGTTATTATATGTTATTTTGTAAAAGTAATTTTAAAAAAAGAGAAATTAGTTTATTGTATGCCATTGGTTTATCAACAAAATATCAACGAACACAAAAAAATAGGCGTGTGGCATATTCAGGAAACGGAAGATTTCTTTTTAGAAAAAGTAACAGAACAATATAAAATCAGTAATTCCAAAAAAAGAATTCAGCATCTCGCAGGTCGGTATTTGTTGTTGGAATTGGCAAGTGATATTTCTTTAAAAAATATTTTACTAACTGAAACGGGTAAGCCATTTTTACCTGATAATTCCTATTTTTTTTCCATTTCTCATTCTGCCGATTATGTGGCTGTAATCATAAGCACTAAATCAAACGTTGGAATTGATATTCAACATGTAGTGCCTAAAATTGAAAGCATTAAACAAAAATTTTTGACGGAAGTAGAAATGGAGTTGCTTTCCAAATTATCCATTTCCCCCAACGAGCAATTTACATTTGCTTGGACGATAAAAGAGGCGATGTTTAAATATTTTGATATTGATGGAATTGATTTTAAACTGCATTTAAATATAGCATCAGTCAATTTTGAAAATGATGTTTGGATTTCAAAAACAACATTCAATAAAAATAAAGTTCATCAAGTTATCCCAAAATCAATTCAGTTCAATGATTTTTTTATTACTTGGATTCAATAAAATTCATGGTTTCAGCTATATCTCCAATAGGTTTTCAGATTCATCATCATTCAATTGCATGTCTATAGCATCTTGCCCGGCGATACCTTCTATCGATCCTGAAATATGTAATGAGTTTTGAATGATTAAATCGATTTGTTTTTCTTTTTTCTTCCAGTTTTTTTCAAAATCTTCACGTTCTTTTTGGAGCATGCTTCTTAAGTTTCTAAATCCATCGCGCATAGCACTCCAGTTTCCAACAAATTCCTGACTGGTTAAATAATTATACAATGACACCATTTTTTCGCCTTTATTTTCTTCACTTTTTTTGGCTTCGCTAATTTTTATAATGGCATTTCTCAATACCGTTGTTAAGCTTTTAACTTCTTTAAAACTACAAATGTAAACACCATTTTTTTCGCCAAATTGTTCCATATCTTTTGGCATTGATTTGGTGACAATAACAGCTATATCTGCTTTTTGAGAAAGCATATCTGTTTTTAATTTTTCTATCCAATCGGCAGTAAAGTTTTCGGTGCGTTTGCTTTCGAAAATAATTTTACCACATTCCATTGCCATTCCATTTCTTACCGTAAGAATACAATCTGCACCTCTGACGCCTTTCCCAACTTCAGTAACCAAATCAAATGGGAAACTAGATTTTAAAAGTTCTTCAAGCGCCAACTCTTGCACCTCACCTTGTAGTTGCATTGAACCTTGATCAGCTTTACGTTTCATTTCATCAGCCAGTTTTTTTTGATCTTCTAATTGCTTTTTCAACTCTTCCATTTTCATCAACATTTCATCTTCCTTCATCGCAGTTTTAGTTTGCTCTTGTTGACGAATGGTGTCTGTGAGTTGATTGCGCTCTTGAGATAATTTTTTTTGGATGGTGATATCTAATTCGGCTTCTTTGTCTTTAAGCGCACTTTCTTTTTGTAAAAAAATAAGTTCTTTCTCCCGGGCTTCTTTTATTTTAATTTCAGCACCAGCATTGCTGTCTTCCAATTGTTTGATTTTGTTTTCAAAATCAGAAGTGATGGATTTTGCCAATTTTTCTTGGATTTCTTTTTCCATCTTGCTTTTTTCCACATTCATTCGCTCAAAAAAAATGTCGTTGGCTTTTTTCTTGTTTTCTTCAAAGCGCATTAAATCTTCTGCAAGCTTTCTTTTGTCTTCATCAACTTTTTGTAATGATTGGTTTAATTTATCTTGATAATCTTGTTGAAATTTCTTCTCTAATTCAATCGCAATAACGTTTTCAACATCGAAAACTTCTCCGCAATTTGGGCATTTGATATCATTATTCATCGTATGATTTTTTAACGAGGTAATTTAAAAGTAAAAAGCGAAAAGTAAAAATTAATATTATTCAATTATTGTTCGAATGTATTTTTTCAAAGTTCACTTAACTTCCGTGAGTGAGGAAGATTTGAATGCTTTTTATAAATTAGAATGAGAAACAGAATGAGCATGAATAAAAAAGTCAGTGAATCAGAATGAGAAACAGAATTAGAGCGAAGAAAAAAAGTCAGAGCTTCATGAACGCTCTCGCTTTCATTTTCACTCTGACTTTTTTTGTGCGGCAAAGGAGATTCGAACTCCCAAGCCCTTTCAGGCGCTACCACCTCAAGGTAGTGCGTCTACCAATTTCGCCATCGCCGCAAGAATATAGCTTTTTACTTTACGAGGTAAACAAAGTTAGATTTTATCAACCAATTTTTAAATAAAAAAAATGAACTTAATAAAAATCTTTATTGAAGTTTTTTCAAGACAATTCTGAACGTGGTTCCTTTACCTAATTCGCTTGATTTTACAAAAAGTGAACCTTTGTGATATTGTTCTATAATTCTCTTACATAATGACAATCCTAAACCCCAACCTCTTTTTTTTGTGGTAAAGCCAGGTTTGAAAATATGCTGCAGATTTTTTTTACTGATGCCTTTCCCAGAGTCGGAAATGTCGATTTTTATTTGATGAATCTCTTCTTGTATATCAATGTTAATGGTACCAGCGCCTTCCATGGCGTCCAATGCATTTTTTAACAAATTTTCAATAACCCAATCAAATAGAGGGGCATTTATTTGTGCCAATAAATTATCATTATGGTGATTGTTTAGTTTGAATACAACCTTGTCACTCGCCCTTCTTTTGATGTAAAGCACCATGTTTTCAATTTGTGCAGAAATTAAAATCGGCTCTAATTGTGGGGTGCTACCAATTTTTCCGAAACGATCGCTGACCAATTTTAATCGTTCAACATCCTTGCTCATTTCAAAGGCAATTTTCTCATTTTGTTTATCGTCTTTCAGCATTTCAACCCAACCTTCCAAAGAGGAGATAGGTGTTCCCAATTGATGTGCGGTTTCTTTTGCCATTCCCGCCCATACTTGATTTTGCGTTGATTTGTTTCGTGTAGCGATGGTCGTTAACGTAATGAATATAAAAAGTGCTACTATGAAAAGTTGAATCAATGGATAATAACGTACTTCTCGTAAAAGCTTGGAATCGCCATAATAATATTTATTAAAAATCAGTGGTTCTGCGTTGATGACTACACGAATACTGTTGTGTAGTTTCATGAATTCCTTTAATTTTTTACGAACATAACCAGTATCATTTTTTATTTTATTAGAATCCAGATTTAGATAATTTCCTGTGGGTTGGTCATTTTCATCAGTTTCAATAATGGGGATTTCTGTGTTTTCGTTCGTAATAATATTGGTTAGATTTAATGCAGATTGATCTGTCGTTAATCCTTTTGTTTTTAGTGATTCCGCCCAAACATGTACTTTTTTACGTTCATCATCAGCTATTTTTTTAGAAAGATAGTTTGAATAAAAAACGGACGCAATTACAATAGAAATTGCAACAGTAGCCAAAGAAGTACGCCAATTTAAAATAGAAGAAAACATAAGTAAAAGTAATGATTTGGTGGTTAAAAAATGTAAGTTTGCGTTTGAATAAAATCACATGCCCAATAAATCTTAAAAAATCAATCATGTCAAATTTGCCTTCGGTTGCCGTTGTGATTTTAAATTGGAATGGGAAGAAATATCTGGAACAGTTTCTTCCTTCGGTTATGGCATCACGTTACGAAAATTTGCAAGTTATAGTTGCAGACAATTCATCCACAGACGATTCCATTGATTTTTTACAAGTACATTATCCCAATATTCGAATCATCAAAAATCCTTCAAATGAAGGTTTTGCTAAAGGGTATAATTCGGCACTAAAGCAAGTGAAAAGCGACTATTATGTTCTGTTAAACAGCGATATAGAAGTAACACCCAATTGGATAAATCCTGTAATAGATTTGATGGAATCTGACAAATTGATTGCAGCATGTCAACCGAAGTTGTTGTCGTTTGCCAATAAAGAAATGTTTGAATATGCTGGTGCGAGTGGGGGATGGATTGATCGATTTGGTTATCCGTTTAGCAGAGGACGTGTGTTTGATGATTGTGAAAAAGACAATGGTCAGTATGACGAAGCAAAACCATGTTTTTGGGCAACAGGCGCTGCGTTATTTGTACGTTCATCTGTTTACCATGAAATGAAAGGATTGGATGCGTACTTTTTTGCGCATCAGGAGGAGATTGATTTATGTTGGAGAATGCAATTGTTTGGATATAAGGTTTATGTAGAACCAAAATCTGTTGTTTATCATGTAGGCGGGGGAACGCTTCCAAAGGGAAATTCTAAAAAAGTGTATTTGAATTTTAGAAACAACCTCATTATGTTGTGGAAAAATTTGCCTTTTTTGAAAGCAATGTTTATTCTCCCGATGCGATTTTTATTAGATGCCATTGCTGCATATAAAGAACTATTCAAAGGAGATACAGCTTATTTTATGGCTATAGCAAAAGCGCATTTTAATTTTATGTATTGGTTGGTTTTTGTAAAAAGAACAACTCCAAAGCCTAAAAAAGCAGCATCAAAATTGGAGGGATATTATAACGGGAGCATAATCTGGCAATATTTTATAAAAAAACGAAAAATATTTTCAGAAATAATTTTATTGAAATAGTATTTTTTAGCGTTTAGCCCTTATTTTTGCGGACAAATTAAATCATTCAAAATAGAAAAATCGTATTTAAAAACGTATTGAAATAGTAAAAATCTACACAATTCAATTTTAAATTAGATTATTGACACAATTGCTTTTTTTGATTTTAAATAAATAGCTATTTTATGCAACAAGAACAACAAGATATTCTAGAAAATAACAAAAAAGATTTCACCCACAATTGGGTTTCATCCTCTAGATTTTTATTCTATTGTCAGGTTTTTGTACTCGTAGCATTTATTTTGGGTGGATGTTATAGTTTGTATACGCACGGTTACAAAGGGAAGCCAGAAGTCAACGTACCAGATAATACTTTGTACAATCCAAAATATAAATAAAATAATTTTGTTTATTTCGGAATGCAAACCTTATTTTTGCATTCCCAAAAAATTAGTTCTTAATACAATTGCGGAAGTAGCTCATTTGGTAGAGCACGACCTTGCCAAGGTCGGGGTGGCCGGTTCGAGCCCGGTCTTCCGCTCAAAAGAAAAGTCCCGACAACGTCGGGATTTTTTTTCAAAATTTGTTTTGCAAATATGCAAATCAAAAGTGTCACTCGGGTGGTGGAACTGGTAGACACGCAGGACTTAAAATCCTGTTCGCAGTAATGCGAGTGACGGTTCGATTCCGTTCCCGAGTACTAAAGAGGATTTTTCAATTAAATTTTGATAATCCTCTTTTTTTATGTCCTCACAATTCATTGATAAACAAGCAACTAACTCAATAAATTTGTTTGTATTTCGGGTTAGATATTGGTTGTTTTTAGCATCGTAGAAAATTCCATCCGGAAACAAGGTTTTTTGAAGTGCTCTTTTGTCCTCCAACTCGCTAGAACCCCATATTTTACTGAGTTTTTCAAGTTTATTCAAAGCGGTTTTAAGCACAGATTCGAGGTTAGATATTTTCACCTTTCCATTGTTCAATTCTTTGTTCACTTTTACGATTTGTTCGTTGAGGTGTTCAAAAGTAAGGTCGTAAGTTTCTTTGTCAATTTTTCCTAAGCCCAAACGTATTTTTAAATCCTTCAATTCTTTTTGGAGGCTGTTGTATTGCTTTTCCAATTGATCATCAAGGCTGTTGTTATTTTCGTTGTAGTGCTTGAATAATTTAGTGAGTTGCTTTTCAACAACTGGAACAAACTTTTTTGGGACTTGATATTGTTCCAACAATTCTAAAAATATCGTTTCTGCACTTTTCTTTTTTGCTTGTGGTGTAGCGTGCGCATTTAAATTTACACCAGTACATTTTAAGCAACGATAGTAGTGTAAATTCTTTTTGTTGTTCTTGTATCCTACCATGTAAGAATCACAGCTGTTACAGCGAAGTAATCTGGTTAATGGCCTTTCATCCACATCTTTTTTATGTTGGTAGCCTGATGTGTTCTTATCTAAGATTTGCTGTACTTTAATAAAATCAGTCTGAGAAATTATTGGTTCCCATTTTCCTTTGGTTGGTCCTTCTACCAATTTGTTTATACCAATCCCACAGTAAAAAGGATTTCGCCACATTTCACTTAGACGTTTGTGTTCAATGATTAAACCTCTGTTGGCTAACTTCTCTGCAATTTTTACATTACTGTGCAAACCGGATAGTTTCCATTTCCATGCTTCACGCAGTATTTTTCCTTCATCGTTGATAACAATTTTTTGAATAGGACTGTGAAATTTAATGTTGCGTACTTTCGGTCCAAAATGATCGTATCCTCTTGGAGCTTTTGAAAACCAATTACCCGCTTTAATGTAAGCAGCCATGTTTGGAATGATGATTTCCTTACGCTCAAGATTTTCTTTAAAAGCACTAAACAAACTATCCCAAATCGCAGCTTTACCTCTATCGGTTGTAGTGTTTAACCCGGAGCAAACTTCGTACAAATGAACTTTTAATTCATCAACAAGATAACTCACCAATCCAATAGCATTTCCACCGGAACGAGAAAAACGGCTCATCTTATAAACTAAAATTGCGTAAGGTTTCTTTCTGCTGGATTTTACTTTTTCGATGAGCCGTTTAAATTCCTTACGAGTGAAATCTGATTTTGCACTTTCATAAGTTCCACCAAACTGCTCTATAATTCTGAAGTTGTTTTTTGCGGCACAATCCAAGTTGGCTTCCTGTTGACGCGTAATACTGGAGTTGTTATCAAATTGCTCCTTGGAACTTACCCTTGTATAAGACCATACTTCGGGATTGGTAACAATTGCTGATTCCTTGACAGGAACAAACTTTTTAAAATAATCAAGATTTTCCATTATCGTGCGTTTTGTAAAGTATGATTGAAATGTTATAAATGAAATTGGCCAGTTCTTCAGTTTCCTGAGCAGACAAATCAGCAAATCCATCTATGATGTTTATTTCTTCGTTGGTTAATTTTAAGTTGTTGTTTTTTACATCTGTGTTGTTTTTAATTTTCATTATTCACCGAGTATGCAGTTCAGCCGGTTAAGCGGAGTGAACCAGTGGTGATACCATTGAGCCGAGATTATCGGAGTCGTTTATTTTTTTTGGGTTTTTGTGAAAGTCAGGGTTTTATCATCTCTGGTACTGATTGTGATTTCCTCGTAATTACGAAGTCCGAGAATTTTCCTTATTTCTTTTGCCCTCTCATCAGAAATTGTGCCTTCGTCTGTAGAAACAATTCTCACGATTTCACCTTCACGTTTTTTTATGGTTATGCTTGTATTCTTTTTTCGAAGGGCTTTTAATACATCTTTTTCATTCGCATTTAAAATCGTTGGAACAAATATTTTTTGGAGCTCATCATTTTGGATAAATTCATTCAGAAAAAATTTTATAGACAATCTGATGTGAGGTTTTGTTAAGTCAAAATCTTTTGTTCTGTGAGAAAAATATTTCTCACCCAAATACTCCACCACTTCTCCATCGCTGAAAGCAATGAAGCCGGCATCTTCTTCGTTTTTAATACAATCTGTTATCAGGTTTGTGAAATAGTTAATATAGAATTTTAGGCCATAAAGAAGCAATTCATCCGAGAGCATTCTATCATACTCTGCTAAAAGTAGAGCTTCATCTTCAGTTGTTTTTTTTGAAATATTATTTTCCAATGTTTTTTTTAAACCTAATATGTTTTTTTTTGGCAGTTCGTTTTCATGAGCATCTTTGAAGAAGTACTCACAAATTTGTACCATTGGTTTGATTGAAACTCCAAATTCTCTTAAAGTATCTAATACACGCAGCCACATAAACTGAGCAAAACAAATTTCAATACCCCATTTTCCCTTTTGAAAAAAAGGAAGTAGTTTATTCCTTCTCCAATAGGGTAATAAAATACTTATTGGCTCGCCTTTGTGGTCTTTGATATCTTTTATTGGAACAATAGCCGAAAACATAAATTCATTAAACTCCGATAGTGTTATCTGTTGTTCTTCTGGTATGTTATTTTTTATCATTTGGTAAAATTACATTAAGTTTGTCTAAAAAACTAACTTTTATTATTAAAGTACGTAAATTAAAGCATATTTATAATAAAAGTAACAAGAATTTATTAACAAATAAAATTTCAAAGCATGGAAACACAAAAAAAATCCAAAAAACTAAAGAGTCAGTCGACAGAAATTGAGACATATCACCTCAAACGAGAATGCCTTTACTGTGGTGAACCGCTTCCTGACCAATACTCAAAAAAACGAACGTATTGTAAAGAGGTCAGGGATGAAAGTGGTAAGTTAAAGCAAAACTGTAAAGGCAGTTATAATCGGATGATAGATCAACCAGAATTGGAGGTTCACAGAGAAATTATAAAGGAGCATAAAACCGTTGATGAAATGATAGAAGCAATGGTGGCAAAAAAAGGGAGTGTTGTCAGCACTGCTGATTTGAACGCCTATGATATTCAGCTGAGCGCTTCATTAAAATACAGACTTTCTCGGAATGGCACTTTAGAATCAGACTTCTTGAAATACACAATAGTGTCAAATCCTAATCTTAACACTCATAAAATATACAGCAATGGATAATATTGAATTAATGA
>VFKL01000183.1 GCA_009885535.1 Chitinophagaceae bacterium
AAAACGGAGACGCAAACAATTAAAATTTACCCAGGAGGAGTTTGCAGCGAGGTCCGGTGTGGCGCTTACAGTGATTCGTAAAATTGAACAGGGAAAAAACAACTTGAGCCTTTCAAAAGTAAATCGTGTGTTGTTGATGTTTGGTCACGAATTAGGACCAATTCCATTAAGTAGAGAAATACAAAATTTGGAAAATGATGTTGATAAATAGTACTCTTTGCAAATTACATATGACAATGCTACAAATCAAAGACCTTTCCAAACAAATTCAGTTATTCTCTTTTGAAATTCTTTCACTCTTTTTAAAATCATATGGAAAAATATGGAATCAGATTCCATAAAAAGACAACTTTGGTTTAATGAAACAATAAAAAATAATCACATAAATCTTAGATGTTCCCTTTTATTTTTTTAAAAAAGAGAATAGATTTTTGGTGATGTTGATGTTTGGTCAAGATTTAAGTCCAGTTCCAATAAAAAGAAAAAGTTGAAAAATCCTGCTTCGAATTCATAAACTCATTTTTAAAAATATCTTTCTAAAAAATTAAAAATTCTCTCCTTTATATTTTCGTTTACTTATACCCGTTAGTAAACATTTTTCTCTCCAATATTTCCCCCTTCATGCAAACTCCTGCAAATAAATGCAAACCATTTTTTCTCTCTTGCACTCCTTTGCCCGGGATTGCACAAAATAAATTTTTGTTTTTTGATAATTTTATTATCTTCGTAAAAGCAATGTTTACAAGGGTTTCAGAGGACACGTTATACATATAAATAGGATCCTATGCAACATAACGGCAACAATGCAACAAAATTAAGCTCTTTCTTGCGTTTGAATTTGATGGAAGAAAAAAGTAAATTTTCCTGAAAACCAGAGCACCAAAAATTTTAACGTCAATGCATAGACGCTAAATCAATTTGCAGTGTAAATGATAGCAACATTTACGGCCCACACCACAACACTTCCAAAAACAATCACAAATCATTAACAAAATTATTTTTCGAATAAATAAATCCGCTCCCTATTTTTGTACCCACATCAAGATTCACGTAAAAGTGAAACCAACCGAGTCGAGAGACCGCGGTGGTAAAATGATGAGGGCCTTCAGCCAAAATAAAGCGCTAAACTTCCCCTTTATTATTTTTTCTTGTTGTATTCATTTTTAACCTTAAAAATTTATGCATCATGGAACACAAACACTTCGTCACTTTCAATCAAGAGCACTTTATTGGCTTTACTTGTTTTGAAACATCCATTTCTTATCATTTCATTTCCAAAACAGAACTCAGCATTTTACGCATCGATGTTTGTTTTTTTGGTTCTAGTAACAACTCTAAAAAAACAATCGTTTTTCAATTAGAAAATCCTGTTAAAGATGAAATCAGCGGACTTAAAGAATTTCTTACAGACTTGTTTTCTTATAGTGGCAATCTTCATGGAAATCCATGGTTTGTAGAAAGTGAAATGATTTCTGAAAAGGAATTTTATAAAATCAAAAAACAAGGTGGTAAAAGAATGGATGAAAGAAAAAACAAGAATAAAGTAAGCGACCAAAATCATCCATTGATCATTTACTGTGCCGAACAAAATCTTTATCCCAAACCGGAAGATCATTCGCCACATAGTTGGAAAGCCAATTGCCCATCAGGTCGCCAACATCACATCATGATTTCTACATCTAGTCCGGAAGAGCATTTGTGGGGTTGCGGTTATTGTAAGAAAAAAGGTGGAATCGAAGAATTGAAACAATGGATTGAATCAAAAAAAGAAAATATTGAAATGAAAAATGAATTAGCTGAAACTCAAAAATCGACAATATCAGCAGGAGAGAAATTTTCGGAAGAATTGAAAAATCTTCCTTACAGCACAGACAAAATAGGTCAGGGTTTTGTAATTCATATCCCACAACCCCAAAGAGATGATAAAAAGAATAACAAATAATTTCTAGTTCGAAGTAATATTAAATGGAAAAAATCCACTGAAAAATTAAAAAATAAAAATCATGAATAAAAATAAAAACATCATTGCATTAGATGAAAAAGTTTGTTATGACTGCAAACACAGAATTTGGTTAATTGCCATCGGATTGGGAGTGCGATGTGGTAATGAAAAAATCAATGGCCTTCCAAAGATCATTCCCAGTTTAAGACATACCTGCTCAGCATTTGTAATGACTGAAGAAAAAAATCGAAGGCCATTTAAATATAATTGACAATCATTTTAAAAAAGCAATTACAGATTTAGATGAATAAGTGAAGTAATAATTCGTTTGAAAATTATTTTATACACTGTAAAATCAAATTTTATGCAAGAAGGATCTTATGTAGTTTGTATTAACGACAGCAACTGGAATAAATTAGCTTACAAAAAACTAAGCGAATTGCCCGTGAAAGGTAAAATCTACCGAATCAGAAGAGTCATTCCAAATTTTGATACAGATTGTAACGAAGACGGCGTAGCATTGGAAGGCATTTTTGGAGATTGGGATATTTATACTTTAAAGGGTAACATAAAAAATTTTGAAGAATTCCATTTTATTATTTCTCGATTTAGAGAAATTGAAAACCCATCACTTGTTGAAGATGTGTTGGAAGAAGAAGATGTGTTGTGTGAAGTTTAATTGCATTTTTAAAAAATTAACTTAATAATTCAACGTTGAAGGATTAATGATAATTCAAGAAAAAATATTGACCTATTTTTGCGGCATGATTAGACTATGGTTGATTTTAATTTGTTTATTTGCTGGACAAACCTTTGCCCAACGTACTTTACACACACAACGGTTAAATACAGCGCCCAAAATAGATGGATTAATCAATGAATCTGAATGGAATCTTGTGACTCCAGTAGATAGTTTCATAAACAATTCTCCCGATTTTGGAAAACCAGCTACCAAACAAACACAAGTATGGTTATTGTATGATGATGAAGCTATTTATGTGGCTGCAAAAATATTCGACGACCCCAAGGCAATCAGAAAACAATTGACTGCGCGAGACAATGAACAAAGACAAGATGTTGATTTTTTTTCTGTTTTATTAGATACGTATAATGACAACCAAAATGCTTTTCAATTTGTAGTAACCAGCAGAAATGTGCAATCAGATGTGCGCATTTCTTTGGCCTCGCAGCGTGATTACAGCTGGGATGCCGTTTGGGAAAGTCGGGTGGCATTTGTAGAAGACGGGTGGCAACTGGAAATGAAAATTCCATACATTTCTCTGCGTTTTTCAAAAGCGGATATTCAAAATTGGGGCGTGAATTTCAATCGTTTTTCTAGAAAAAATAATGAAAGTACATATTGGAATCCGATTGATCCCAATGTGGCCGGATTGGTAAATCAGTTTGGAAATCTAGAAGGCATCAGTCAAATCAAACCACCACTCAGATTGTCATTTCTCCCTTACATAAGCACGGGATACAGAAGCACACCCAACGGCAACGCAAGACAAAACGATTGGTTAAGAAGCGGAGGCATGGATGTAAAATGGGGTATAAATGAAAGTTTTACAATGGATGCTACACTCGTTCCAGATTTTGGACAGGTGATATCAGACAACACTATTCTTAATCTCTCGCCCTATGAAGTACGATTTCAAGAAAACAGACCATTCTTTACAGAGGGTACCGAATTGTTTAACAAAGCCGGATTGTTTTACAGCAGGAGAATCGGATTAACCCCAACTGGATTTTATGGTGTTCAGCAAATGGCAGCAGCAGATAGCAATATTGAAGTGATTACAAATCCGGGATTATCTCAACTTATCAATACCATCAAGTTCTCCGGACGCAATAAAAAGAAACTCGGTATTGGGGTATTCAATGCCGTTAGTGCACCCATGTATGCAACCATCAGAAACAAACAAACCAAGGTAACAGATAAAATACAGACAGCGCCAATGACCAATTATAATGTAGTGGTTTTGGACCAAGTGTTAAGAGGAAGGTCTTCGGTTACTTTTACAAACACCAGTGTCATTAGAGATGGAATAGCTCCGGATGCTAATGTGTCGGCACTTGATTTTGCGCTGTTCGATAAGAAAAATGTATATGCAATTGGTGGAACAATGAGATACAGCCGTATTAGTGGAAGCACTACAAAAGAAGGCTATAACAGCGTACTGAGCCTTAGGAAAGTCAGCGGAAAATTTCAATTTGATTTGAATCAAAACATTGAATCTGAACATTACAATCCCAATGATTTGGGCTTTCTCCAAGCTCCGAATGAATTTACCACCAATGCTTCATTTGCATACAAACAGTTGACACCTACCAAACATTTTTTAACCTATATATATTCACTTGGGGTAAGTAACGGTTATTTGTATACGCCGTTTAAATGGAGTGAATTAAAAATGAATGCAAGTGCTTTTTATTTTTTCAAAAATTTCTGGGACCTAACATTTAATTATGAATCTAGCCCAGTTTGGAAAAACGATTATTTCGAATTGCGTACGCCGGGAAAAATGGTGCGTATGATGCCTTGGCATTATTTTGGAGCGAATGGAAGCTCAGACAGCCGCAAACGATTTTTTGCCGGGTTTGATGTAGGATATGCCAATACACCTGCTTTTAGGAATGCTAAATTCTACAGGGGGCAAATTAATATGCGCTATAGATTCAGCAATTCGTTGAGCATGTCGCTTGAATCAGAAGCCAGTTTTGATCAAGGAAATGTGGGTTATGCATTTATCAGAGAATCGAATGGCGATCCCATCATTGGGTGGAGAAAAGTAACTGAAAGAACAACCATTCTATCTGGCAACATCAATTTTACATCAAGAATTTTCATGACCCTACGAGCCAGACATTATTGGAGTAAAATCAATTATGAGAAATTCTATAACGTAGATGATCAAGGATATTGGATCAATAGAGCTTTCATTGATGGTAACAACAACAACTATAATGCGTATAATCTCGACATGTTTTTCACCTGGGATTTTATGTATGGCAGTCGTTTTATAATAGGATGGAAAAACTGGCTTCCTCAAGAAACAAATATTGACGGCAATCGCTATAGGGGGTATGTAAAAAATATACAACAAACACTCACTCAGCCACAAGGTCGCGAACTAACCGCCAGATTAATCTATTTTCTCGATCACCGAAAATTGAAGTTTAAAAAATAAAGCCCCCTCAGTCCCCCAGCGGGGAATGTCATTAAGTTAAGGAATTAGTAAGCTGGTTTAAAGTTTGTAAACGTTTTATACTTACTATTTGACTGATGGTTTTTTCTTACCCGTTCGAAAGT
>VFKL01000055.1 GCA_009885535.1 Chitinophagaceae bacterium
CATACGCAAATTGTGTTGGTAGAATCACCATTAAAAATGAAAGTAATTGGCCAAACCATTGATGATGCAGCAGGAGAAGCATTTGATAAAACGGCAAAATTAATTGGCTTGCCATATCCAGGTGGTCCATTGATAGATAAATACGCTAAAGAAGGAAATCCAAACGCATACACATTTACAGAGCCTCAAATACCTGGATTGGATTTTAGTTTTTCTGGATTAAAAACATCTATTTTATATTTTTTAAATAATGCAGGAACCAGCAATGTGTATAAAGAAGAATATAAAGTTTCACCTGAAGAGCGTCAACAATTTATAGATGAAAATGTAGCGGATATCTGTGCTTCTGTTCAAAGCAGAATCGTAAGTATCTTATTAAACAAACTTAAAAAAGCAGCAAAAGAAACGGGCATAAATCAAATATGTATTGCTGGTGGCGTAAGTGCCAATAGTGGTTTGAGAACTTCATTGCAAAAAATGGGTGAGGAGCAAGGCTGGGATGTGTATATTCCCAAATTTGAATTTTGTACAGACAATGCAGCCATGATTGCCATGACGGCTTACTACAAATATTTAGCTGGCGATTTTTCTGATTTAAGTGTAACGCCAAGTGCGCGGGCGGAGTGGGGGTCGTAGGGGTTGAAAATCTTCAACCCTTACAAGAGGTTTGAGATGTTTTGTGAGGTTTAAGAAGTTGAAGTTCAAAAGGTTCAATGGGTTCAATAAGTTCAAAAGGTTGGAAGTATTTTCCAATTATTAGCATATTTGTTTTACCAAAAAACTTTGTGCCTTTGTGTCTTTCTGACTTCGTGTCAAAAACCTTTGCGTCCTTGCTTCTTTGCGAGCTTTGCGCGAAACAAACAAACACCAAACAACAAACACCAAACACCAAACACCAAACAACAAACAACAAACGTGCCTAACACCTTTTTCCAATTCAAGCAATTTACCATTCATCAAGATCAGTGTGCCATGAAAGTATGCACCGACTCTTGCTTGTTTGGCGCATGGATTAATGACTGGTTAATCAAAACAAAACCCCATATTTCAAACACATTGGATATTGGTACAGGAACGGGTTTGTTGAGTTTGATGTTGACGCAAAATCATTCATTTGAGATTGATGCAGTTGAAATTGATGCGTCAGCTTTTAATCAAGCGAATCAAAATGTTGCCAATACAAATTGGAAGAATCAAATTAATATTCAGCTTACCTCATTGCAAGAATTTTTGCCTACAAAGAAATATGATTTCATTTTTTCCAACCCGCCATTTTATGAAAACGATTTGAAATCGAATGACTCATCTAAGAATCTTGCCAAACATGATAGTGGATTATCTTTAGAAACACTTGTATCTTTTATTGCTGAAAACCTTTCTGATACTGGATTTGCAGCATTGCTTTTGCCTTTTCATCGAAAAAAACATATTGAAGATTTGCTAAAAGATTTTTCATTTTCAATTGTAGCTCAAACATTGGTAAAACAATCCGCTAGCCATAATCATTTTCGCACCATGATTTTATTTTCAAAAAAAACTGCGATGCAACAAGAAAATGAAATTAATATTCACGAAGAACGAAACATGTATTCTACTGAATTTTTGCATTTGCTAAAAGGGTACTATTTGCATTTGTAAATTCAAATTCAAAGTCAAAAGTCAAAAGTCAAAAATGTTTACGGTTTAACTGCTTCTACTTGAATATAAAAATTGGGATCTACATTAAAATTATATGTCGTAATATTTCCAACATTTATCTGCTTCCATTCATTTGAAACGGTTATCCATTTGTATGTTGATTGCTCATCAAACCTATACCTAATAGACATTTTAAAATCGGTTACAGTATGACTAAATCTATAATAAAGCTGATTAGAATCGATATAATATTCTAAAACAGGTATTTCAATTGTTCTTAAATACTGATCAAATATTTTTGAAAAATCAAATCCAGATTTTTTACTGATGTAGTTTTCAATTCCTTTCGTGGTTACGGTTTTATGGTAAAATGTTTTATTCAACCCAATTAATATTTCTCTGAATTTTTTATCATTGTTGATGACTTGTCTAATGGTATGAATCATATTTCCACCTTTATTATACATGTCGCCACTCCCTTCATTGTTTACGCCATATTTTCCAATGATGGGTTTGTTATTTTGAATACTGCTTCTAAGTCCCTGTACATAAGTGTTTGCCGCTTTTTTACCATAATAATATTCTGTAAATAATGTTTCACTATAATTTGTAAAGCTTTCATGTATCCACATGTCTGCAATGTCTTTCGACGTAATATTATTGGCAAACCATTCGTGGCCGCTTTCATGTACAATAATAAAATCCCATTTTAAACCCCAACCCGTATTTGATAAATCACTGCCCAAATATCCGTTTGTAAATTCATTTCCATAAGCGATAGCACTTTGATGCTCCATGCCTAAATGTGGCGCTTCAACCAACTTATAACCATCTTGATAAAAAGGGTATGCCCCAAACCAAAACTCAAAAGCTTTCATCATTCTTGGGGCATCTTTAAATTGAAGTTTCGCTTTGTCAATATTTTGTTCCAACACCCAATAATCCATATTTAATGGCCCATTCAATCCTTTGTATGTTTCCGAAAAATGTATGTACTTTCCAATATAAGGCACAATATTGTAATTATTAATTGGACTTTTTACCTGCCAGGTAAATGATATTAAATTATTGGGCATTTTTTTTTGATTGACTAAACGTCCATTACCAACAGCAACCAAACTATCGGGTACGATGATGGTAAGCGTACATCCATTTTCAGGTTCATCAGACTGTGTATCTTTACATGGAAACCATACGCTTGCACCAAGTTCCTGACAAGCAACGCTAACAAAAGGATTATTCAATGCATCTTTTTTCCAAATCCATCCGCCATCCCATGGTGGATGAACTGCTTCTTTTGGTGTGCCATGAAAATAACAAGTCAATTTTTTGATGTTGGGTTTTGTATTTTTATTTGAACCAACTTCTACCCAAAATACATTTCCGTTTCTTTTAAACAAACAAGGTTTGCCTTCTAAAAAAACGCTGTCTAATTCCATGGGTTGCTGCAAATCAATTTGAATTAAATTAATGCCACTATCTATCAACGTTATGATGTTTTTTCCAGATATTGATTTGGTTTCAAAGTTAGGCGTTACCGTGATGTCATAATGCGTGATATCCGAGTGTTGACGCCCAATGCCAATCGAGCCCCTTAAAGTATCCTGTTCGGTAAACTGAGCTATTACTATAAAGTTTATAAAACTAAATACCCAAACTAAACTGATTTTTTTTATGTTGTAGAATTGCATCGAATTAAATTTTCAATAAAAGTAATAGATAAAAAATGAAAAAGGCCACCATGAGGCAGCCTTTAATATTAAGAATAGGATGGATTAGTTTTTCAAGGAAAAATGCGGTTATGAAAAACGTTCAAATTTTATTTTGTAATTTTTCTAATTATTTTATTTGTAGATGTGGTCATCTCTAAAATATAATTCCCTCTCGGTAGATAATTCAAATCTTTCAACACTATAATGTTGGTTCCTTTTTCTACTTCAACAATTCTTCTCAATACTTCTTTTCCTTCGAAAGTGATAAATCTAATCATGCCAGTTTCTTTACGAGCACCCATTAATTCAATCTTTATATCTGAATAAAATGGGTTTGGGTACACATTAAAATGTTCGTTTGTGTTGCTACCATTTATCTTCAATGCAATGATTTTTGAAAAGCTGTATTTGCCATCTTTATCTATTATTTTTAAACGATAGTATATAACATTAAACAATCCGTTGATTTCATCATTGTAGTTATATTGTTTTGTAAGCGCTGTAGTGCCATTGCCTGCTACTTTTCCCCTGTATTCAAAATGCACGCCATTATTACTTCTTTGTATTTCAAAATAAGCATTATCTGTTTCTGATTCTGTATTCCATTTTAATAAACAGTTTTGTTTGTTGGTTAATGTGGCTAAAAAGCTAGTCATATTAACTGGTGTAGGACCAGCTTCTTCTCCTATTACTGCTGTGCCATCATCTGTAAACAAATCACCTTGAGCCGAATTGCCATAAATTCTAGCCGTATTGATTACAGAGTTTGGTATATCATCCGCTTTTACTTTAAATCGTACTGCATAATTTCCTGCTGTACCCGCTTGTAAAATTCCACCATTGGTTCCTGTGGCACCTGTTCCAATAAAAAACTTAACGTAAGTTCTTGCTCCAATTGTTCCTTTAAATGCTATATCATTATCTGCCGAATCAGTTTTAAATCCTGATGTTACACCAGGCGCATTTATGATTTCCAAACTATTAGGGATAAGGCGAACATTGAAAGGCAATGAATCTACAATGTATGTATTGTATGATGGGGCCGCACCCTGATTTGTTCCTGATAATGTGTACGTCAATTCTTCTTTTGCCTCTATAAACCCATCTCCATTTTGGTCAGTTACTGCTTTGTCTAAAACAATTGTTGGATCTTTTACACGAATACAAAATGTAAATATACTCGGGAAATACATATCTGCTTCTGTTCCAAATTCTACATTTACACTTGTTGCGTTTGGTAAAATGTCATATCCGGTTCCTACATTTACTTCGTCGATATCAATACCCATTTGATTGCTATAATTCGGATTTTTTGTGTCCACAAAACTGCCGTTTCTGCTTATTGAACCATTCCAAAAATTGGCTTCTGGGTTTACAGAGTTTGATACAGAGATATTGTTTATTTTTACAAAATCTCCTTCACGGTTGTTTAATGTTGGGCCTAAATTGGCATCGCCTTCCCAAGACATAGTGCCCATTACAGCTTCAGAAGCAAGCAATGGCGTACTTGGTACATTTAATCCAGTTAATGTAATGCTTAAATAACTTGGTATTCCACTATTATACACTTGTGCAAATCCATCATACAAACGAATGCTGTTGTATGGTTGTGTAGGATTTTCGTAGGCAACAACAATTACCCATCC
>VFKL01000083.1 GCA_009885535.1 Chitinophagaceae bacterium
AACAAAGTTGCTAATAAATGGAAAATGCTTCCAACCTTTTGAACGTATTGTAAGGGTTGAAAATCTTCAACCCCTACCAACCTCTCAAGCCTCCCAAACCTCCCAAACCTCTCAAACCTCTCAAACCTCTCAAACCTCTCAAACCTCTCAAACCTCCCCAAACCTCTTCTTCCCTGTTTCAATTTATAACAAACTTTATAAGACATTGAAAATAAGCACTTTATTTTGTTTAAGATTTCGAATTAAAAGATATCCTCCCAAAAAAATATGTCAATTTTTGATTTCTCTAAAATCCCCAGCAATTTACTTACGGTTGATAGTAATGCAGGTCCTTACATGAGCGCCGGTATTTTACACAATTTAGGGTTATGTAAAATAAATGATTTATTCAGTAAAATAGACCTTGAATCTGAAACTAACATTGTTGCTGAAAACGTAATTTACTTTTCGAAAATGGCAGAATCCAATGATTTGCTAACTACAGGGTCTACAGAAATATTAAATGATGCATTAAAGCAATTTTTGAAATCTTCAACATTTGATGAAGGAATTAAGGTTTGGAATGATTTTTTAGATAGGTATAAGTATGAAGAAAATTACAAAGACACGTTGTTTATTGCAATATTGAGTATAGGATATTATTCTGCTCAATTTTGGGCATTTGCAATCGAAAATAATGATGAAATCGAATTTTCAAGATGGCTTCAAATTGTTTGTGCTGATTTAAAAGGCGCATTATCAGGGGCACAAATAGGTATTGAAATTGCAAGTATAACAGGAATGGAATCAAAAGCAGGCGCAATATTTGGCGCAGTTCTTGGCGGTGAACAGGCTCAAATAATTAAAAGTAATTTGAAGCATGATTGATGGTGAATTAGCTCTACTAAAATCGGGAAGTTGCAAAATTTATACTGCAAAATTTGAGTTTTAATAATACTAAACTTACACCTATGTCAATTAAAAAACGCCTCTTTTCGGGAGGCGTTTCATATTTTAAATAGATTTCTTTATTAAAGTTCTGGTGCTTTTACTCTTTCTGTTTCTTCTTTTGCTGCACCTAATGGTTTGTCTTTTGCAAAATCAACCAATACTGGTGCTCCTACAAATATTGAAGAATACGTTCCTGTGATAACACCGATTAACATGGCAAATGCAAATCCACGTGTTACTTCTCCACCAAAAATGAATAGAACTAAGATGGTTAAGAATACCGTTAATGATGTCATTATCGTACGGCTTAATGTGTCATTTATGGCTTTATTGATGATTACTGTTTTGCTTTCGCCTTTCATATCTCTACTGTATTCACGAATTCTATCAAATACAATTACGGTATCATTCATCGAGAAACCAATCACAGTTAAAATTGCCGCAATGAAATGCTGATCAATTTCTAATGGGAAAGGAACGATGTCTTTAAAGAACGCGAATACCGCTAATGTTACCAATACGTCATGCAACAAAGTAAGGATTGTTCCTGCAGAGTATCTCCAATCGCGGAAACGCATGAAGATGTACAAGAAGATAATCAACATCGCAAAAATAGTTGCTTTAATCGCACCTCTTTTCAAATCATCAGATATACTTGGTTGTACCGTTGTTGAACTTTGAATATTATTTGATACAAATGAATTGTAAGTCGTGTTAGCCGGCAATGCCGATTTCAAACCCATCATTATCTTTGATTGAACAGCACTATCCGCATTATCTTGTCCTTTTAAGTATGAAGTAGTAATGTTGATGTGTTTACCATCTTCGCCAACTGTTTTTAGAGTGATGTTATCGCCATCCAATTCTTTTTTCAAATCATCTCTGAATTTATCCGCATCTACTTTTTGATCAAAAGCAATGGTATAACTTCTACCACCTTTAAATTCTACCCCTTGGTGGAAACCTACAAAGAAAGAAGCAACACCAGCTAACAATACAATTGAAGAAATAACGTAAGCTACTTTTCTGAATTCAATGAATTTATAGTTTGCATGTTTGAACACTTTTTTTGAAAGTCCAGTAAAATAGTTGAAATGACGCTGTTTGTTGGTCCAGAATTCTGTAAATAAACGAGAAACCAAAATCCCACAGAACAATGATAAAAGGATACCAATGATTTGAGTGGTAGCGAAACCCAATACAGGGCCTAAACCAAATATCGCCAAGATGATAGCTGTTAATAATGAAGTAACGTGCGCATCAATTACTGGAGCCAAAGAACGCTTGTAACCTTCGTTTACAGATTCTTCATAAGTTTTACCTTTTGTAAGTTCTTCTTTAATTCTTTCAAAAATAATTACGTTGGTATCTACAGCCAAACCGATGGTTAAAACCAAACCAGCAATACCTGCGGCGGTTAATGTAAATCCTAACGAAGCCAATACACCAATTGTAAATAACAAATTGAAAATTAAAGCGATGTTGGCCACCCATCCACCTGTGTTATAATAAACCAACATTAATAAGAATATTATACCGAATGCAATAAAGAACGACATGATACCGCCATTTACCGCTTCTTTACCTAGAGTTGGTCCTACTACTTGTTCTGCAACAATTTTAGCAGGTGCATCTAATTTACCAGATTTTAAAATGTTTGCTAAATCTTGTGCTTCTTCAACGGAGAATTTTCCAGATATTTCAGAGTTTCCACCTTCAATTGCACCATTCACATTTGGCGCACTGTAAACGATATTATCCAAAGCAATGGCAATTGGACGACCAACATTTTTACCTGTTAATCTAGCCCAGATTTTGCTGCCAGAATTGGTCATGGTCATTTTGATAGCGGGTTTTCCCATCTCATCAAAATCTTGGTGAGCTTCTTCTACACCATCACCTTCTAAAGGTGCTTTTTCGCTTCCTACTATAGTTTTAACAGCATATAAAGGGAAAAAACGAATATTTCCTTTTGCAGATTTCTCTTCAATGCCAAACAAGAATTTTAGGTTTGATGGAAGTGCATTCTTCACAGCTTCGTTATTCATATAACTGAAAAACAAACCTGTATCTTTTAAGGCTACGTTTCCAATTGATGGAGAATAAAAACGTTTTCCGTTATTGTCCGTTTGAACATCTATCGGATTAATTACATTAAAAAATGGATTTAAATTCTTTTTAGCTAAGGTAGAATCGTTTGCTTTTGCTGTATCACCAACACTCACGCCATTTAAATAATTCTTCAAATTGTCATCAGCCAATTTTAATGAGTTTGCAATTTCATCAATTTGGTACACTTCCCAGAATTGAAGGTTTGCAGAAGATTGTAAGAATTTTCTAACCCTTGCTGGATCGTTTACCCCAGCCAATTCTACGTTGATAACGCCCTTGTTTTCATCCAAGTTAATATTAGGTTGAGCAACACCAAATTTATCGATACGCTTAACCAAGATTTTATACGTTTGGTTGATTGCACCTTTACCAATTGTTCTGATTTTGGTGATAACTGCTTCATCATTATCATCAATTTTTACTTCCTTTCCAGGTCCTGCAAATAATGATGATAATTTTCCATTTCCATTTTGTTTGATAAATGCATCGCTAAATAATGTGATGTAATCTGCGTCACTACTTGCTTTTTGAGCTGTAGCCGTTCTTAAAGCATTTAATAATTGAGGATCTTTGGGGTTGTTGCTTAAAGATTTTATCATGCCTTCCAAGCTAACATCCATAGTTACACTCATACCTCCTTGTAAATCCAAACCAAGATTTAACTCGTTTTCTTTACATTTTTGATAAGTAGCACCCAAGTAAATTTCTTTATCTTTTGTACTATCTAAAATCTTCTGCGTTTTTACTTTTACCAAAGCTTCTCTTTCCTCAGGAGATAACCCTTTTGATTGCTTTTTTACTAATTTTTCAGCTTGTGCTTTTACTGTTCCTTCATAATTGCGTACAGCAAATGTGTAAGAAAGCTCCCAAAGAGAGATAACCACTAATGCGATGGTGAAAAACCATACTAACCCTTTCAGTTTCATGTTTGTTTTTTTTATTACACAAATAAAAAAACAATAAAAGAGTCATCCTTTTAAAATCAAAAAGGAATTAATCTTTTAAATGTTGATTATTGGTGTTGTTTTATACAATAATCCCTAAATTAACTTAGGTGTGCAAATATAGGGGAAAAACATTTTTATTAAAAGTGAAGTATCGTTTTAATTTTTTATGAATATAATGGTTGACTGTCTTTATAAAATTAATATTAGTCGAAATCTTAAAAATTGAATGGTGAAAAATTCGGTTAATCTTTTAAAATATCTATAAATTTGATTTTTTATTTTGGTTTTGCATTTAAAACGTCTATTTGCTTAATCCAAATTGAAAAATTTCTAAATTGAGATTTTGTATTCATAACCACTAAAGTCAAATTCAACCATGCATTTTTCTTCATTGCTAGATAGATTTAAAGAACCTGAAACATTAAAAATGGCTAAAATGGGTAGAGCGTTAAGGGCTCAGGGTTTTGATATTACCGATTTAAGTTTGGGAGAACCCGATTTCGATACGCCTCAACATATAAAAGATGCGGCAAAGAAAGCCATTGATGACAACTATAGCCATTATACCCCTGTTGCCGGTTATCTAGATTTAAGGGAAGCTGTTTGTACAAAATTATTAAGAGACAATGGACTGCATTTTACACCAGAACAAATTGTGGTGAGCACTGGTGCAAAGCAATGTATTGCAAATCTCATTTTGGCTTTAGTGGATAAAGATGATGAAGTAATTATTCCCACACCTTACTGGGTCACGTACAGTGAAATTGTAAAACTAGCTGGTGGTAAACCCATTTTAGTAAACACAAGTTTTGAAAATGATTATAAAATAACAGCGAAAGAACTGGAAGAAAACATCAATTCTAAAACAAAATTATTCATGTTTTCTTCACCTTGCAATCCAACAGGCTCTATTTACACAAAAAGCGAATTAGAATCATTGGTGAAAGTTTTTGAAAAACATGCTGATGTTTATATCATGAGCGATGAGATTTATGAGTATATCAATTATGTGGGTACTCATGAAAGTATTGCGCAATTTGAGTCTATAAAAGATAGGACGATTGTTATCAATGGTTTAAGTAAAGGATATGCCATGACGGGTTGGCGAGTAGGTTATTTAGCAGCACCAATAGAAATCGCACGAGCCTGCGATAAAATTCAAGGACAATTTACAAGCGCTACAAATTCAATAGCACAAAGGGCAGCTATTACAGCATTATTGAGTGATATGAAACCTACTATGGATATGCTAGATGCGTTTAGAAATAGAAGGGAAAAAGTGATGCGTTTTCTTGGTGAAATTCCTAACATAAAATACATGTTGCCACCTGGGGCATTTTATGTTTTTCCTGATGTAAGTTTTTATTTTGGTAAAAAAACAAAAGATGGAGATTTGATTTCAAATGCAGATGATCTGTGTATGTATTTGCTCAATGTAGCACATGTGTCAACGGTTACTGGTGCTGCGTTTGGGGCGCCTAATTGCATTAGATTGTCGTTTGCAAACAGTATCGAAAATATTGAAAAAGGGTTTACAAAATTGAGGGTTGCGCTTGCGGAATTGAGCTAAACTTTTGCCATCAGCTTTTGATGAATTGAAAGTACTTGCGTAATAAGCAATTCGATTTCATTGTTGTTAATTACAAAATCACATTTGGCCATTTTTGCAGCTTCATTCATTTGTGCATCTATTCTGGCTTTTATCTCAATTTTAGAAATTTGATCTCTTGACATTATCCGATTGATTCTCAAATTTTCTGGCGAATGAACGCCAATAACATAGTCTAGATTTTTATTGGAATTGCTTTCAAATATTAAAGCAGCTTCTTTAATGCAGTAATGAGAAGTTTGATTTTTCATCCAGTTTTCTGCATGAGCAATAGTAACAGGATGTACAATGCTATTCAATAATTCAAGCTTAGTTTTATCATTAAAAACAATTGATGATAAATAAGCGCGATTTAATTTACCGGCTTCATAACAAGACTCGCCGAAATTCTGTGTAATGGAATTTATCAATGACTCGTTTTCCTGCATCAACTGTTTCGCAACATTGTCTGCGTAATAAACAGGGATATCCAATACTTCGAATATGGCGGCTACTGTAGATTTGCCGCTTCCAATGCCACCGGTGAGTCCAATTTTAAGCATTTGATTGGCATTTTACTTTTAGAAAGATGGGTATAAGATTAATGACATTAACCTTATACCCAAAGCAGTTTATTTTTTTACTTCTGTTGCAACTTTATTGATGTTGGCAGTCCATTCCATACTTAAAGCACTTTTTTCAATTTTAAGGTAACTACCTGGACTAACTTCTAAACTCAACGTACCATCTTCATTCACTTTATTGATTGTACCATGAATTCCAGCAATGGTTACAATTTTGTCGCCTTTTTGTAAATCATTGATAAATTTCTTTTGTTCTTTCGCTTTTTTTGCTTGAGGTCTAATCATGAATAACCAAAATACCAAAATCATGGCACCCATAATAATCAAGTTTGACATTCCTCCGCCTGGAGCTGCTTGTAATAATTCCATGTTTTTTATTTTTTAAATTTTAATTCGATTCTTTTTTCCCAATCACTGTTCCTTTTAAATACAATTCAGGAAATTCGGGCATTGCATTTGATGTAACTGTAATTGATTTGTGTGCTTCTCCAGGTTTTCTATCACTGTTGAATTTTACTTTTATAAATCCCATTTCTCCTGGCTTGATTGGCGCTGTTGGTTTTTCTGGAACGGTACAGCCACAACTAGCCTTTGCATCTGCAATCTCTAAAGGTTTATTGCCGGTGTTTTTAAAACGAAAACTGAATTCAATAATATCACCTTCATTGATTGTTCCAAAATCATAAACCGAATCAATGATTTCTACTGTGGTAGGATCGGAAGTTACTTGTTTTGTAACATTTGTATTGGTTGCTTTTGTGTCTTTTTTTCTAATGTCGCAGCTACACATTAAAAGACCACAAGCAATAATTAAAAAACATAAATTTTTCATTTTCTACAATTAGTTTTGTTTATGATTTTTTTTGACAATTTTATTTTCAGCAGTAAGCTCTTTGTGTATATTATCCAATAACCCGTTTACAAATTGCCCACTTTGTACGGTGCTGTATGCTTTTGCAATATCAATATATTCGTTGATGGTTACTTTAGTTGGGATGGTTTCGAAGAATAAAAATTCACAAACCCCCATTTGTAAAATAATTAAATCTAGAGAAGCGATTCTATCTGCGTCCCAGTTTTTTAATTTGGGTTTAATCAATTCCATTACATATTCGTGCTTATCAATAACCGTTTCTAAAAGGTCTTCAGAAAACTTTCTTTTTTCATCACTTAAAATGTTTGCGAAATTGAAATCATTCGGTTTGTTGAAATAGTTCATAACCAAAGTTTGCATCAATTCGCCATCATCATCCCAATTGATAAAAAGTTCTTCAATATGTTGTATAAAATCCTCGTTAGGCAATAACAATTGATTCAAAATATACTCAAGAATTTTCCTTTCTGATTTTTTTTCTCTGGATTGTAATTCAATATAATTTGCATATTCGTCAGAAACGACCAAAGTGTTATACATTTTTTTTAATAAATCGGGGTTCAGTAAATGTTCGAATTTTTGTTGGCTTAAAATTTGAACAAAGGATTTGTTTTCAATCGTTTTCCAAACCAATTCATTGCCAGAAATTTTTGTATTAATATTTAAATCCTGCTCCGTAGGTAAATGCTTACTTGCTTTTTGATGTGCATCTGTTTCTGCAAATCGTGCAATTTCAGTAACGAAAAATATCAGATACGCCAATAGATTTTGAGAATCGTTTATTTTATTTCGCAGTAATTTTAAACGCTCCGGTTGTCCCATTTCGTTATTGATGTTGTCAATTGCATAAAGCGTTTGCATTACATTTACCCGAATATTTCTTCTGCTAATCATCTGAATTCCTTTTGTAGGGATTGCAAATTTAAGGGATTATCCGTTCAAACCTTGCATTCAATTTGAATCGTTTTAGCCTATTTCTTTTAAAAATAAAATTCCTGTTTTATGAAACCTCTTTGGCTGAAAGCAAGTTTTCAGATTTGAAAAATGAAATAATGTCGCATTTGATAGATATGTTGCTGACATACTTGTTAATAATATGCCAACAATTCCAATTGGTTTGTTTGGTATAATATTCGCCTACATTTGCAAGATTATACAAATCATAAATTTTTTAAAAACACAAAACATAGAACTATGGCAAAAAAGTTAAACATTACTCCATTGCATGATCGAGTAATTGTAAAACCAGCAGCGGCAGAAGAAAAAACTGCTGGAGGAATTATAATTCCAGATACGGCAAAAGAGAAACCTCAAAAAGGCGTTGTAATTGCAGCCGGTCCTGGTAAAAAAGATGAACCCGTAACTGTAAAAGCAGGAGATACCGTACTTTATGGAAAATATGCAGGAACTGAAATTTCTGTAGAAGGCGCAGATTATTTGATTATGAGAGAATCAGATATTTTGGCGATCGTTTAAATCAAAATTTAAAAGTAAAAATTCAAAAAATCGATTTTTTACTTTTTAATTGCTCTTATTCATTAACTATTAAAAATTATAACAACCATGTCTAAAATGATATACTTCGATATCGAAGCAAGAAATAAAATGAAAAAAGGCGTTGACACTTTGGCGAATGCGGTAAAAGTAACCCTAGGTCCAAAAGGAAGAAACGTAGTTATTGAAAAAAAATTCGGTGCACCACAAGTAACTAAAGATGGTGTTACTGTAGCTAAAGAGATAGAATTGGAAGACCCAATTGAAAATATGGGTGCTCAAATGGTTAAAGAAGTGGCTTCAAAAACAGCTGATATTGCCGGAGATGGAACAACCACAGCTACCGTGTTGGCTCAAGCCATCATTAGCGAAGGGTTGAAAATGGTTGCAGCAGGGGCTAATCCAATGGATTTGAAACGAGGAATTGATAAAGCCGTTTCTTTAGTAGTAGCAAACTTAAAAGGTCAATCTCAAACAGTTGGAAACGATAGCAAAAAAATTCAACAAGTAGCGACCATTTCTGCAAATAATGACGAAACAATTGGAAAGTTAATTGCAGAAGCTTTTGCAAAAGTGGGTAAAGAAGGGGTAATCACTGTTGAAGAAGCAAAAGGAACTGACACTACAGTTGATGTAGTTGAAGGTATGCAATTCGACAGAGGATATGTATCTCCATACTTTGTTACGAACAGCGAAAAAATGGAAGCTGAATTGCAAAATCCGTACATCTTAATTTATGATAAGAAGATTTCAGCAATGAAAGACATTCTTCATATTTTGGAGAAAGTAGCTCAAACAGGTCGTCCATTATTGATTATTGCAGAAGATTTAGAAGGTGAAGCTTTAGCAACATTGGTTGTAAATAAATTACGTGGAACCATTAAAGTGGCTGCTGTAAAAGCACCAGGTTTTGGCGACAGAAGAAAAGAAATGTTGCAAGATATTGCTATCCTAACCGCAGGTATTGTAATTAGCGAAGAACAAGGGTACAAATTAGAAAATGCAGACTTAACTTATTTAGGTCAAGCGGCTTCGGTAGCCATTAATAAAGACAACACAACAGTAGTTGGTGGCAAAGGAAAGAAAACAGATATCACAGCAAGGGTAAATCAAATTAAAGCGCAAGTTGAAAATACAACCAGCGATTACGATCGTGAAAAATTACAAGAGCGTTTGGCAAAATTAGCTGGCGGTGTAGCGGTTCTTTATGTAGGTGCTGCAACTGAACTTGAAATGAAAGAGAAGAAAGATAGAGTTGATGATGCTTTACATGCAACCCGTGCGGCTGTTGAAGAAGGTATTGTTCCAGGTGGTGGAGTTGCTTATATTCGTGCGGTTGAAAGTTTAGATGCAAAAGTAAAAGGTCAAATTGAAGATGAGCAAACAGGAATGCAAATTGTTCGTCGTGCTTTAGAAGAACCAATGCGTACTTTAACTGCCAATGCTGGAATTGATGGTTCAATTGTAGTTCAAAAAATTAAAGAAGGCAAAGGTGATTTCGGATTTAATGCAAGAACAGAAACTTATGAAAATTTGTTCAAAGCGGGTGTTATCGATCCTACTAAAGTGAGTCGTGTTGCATTAGAAAATGCAGCGTCAATTGCAGGGATGTTGTTAACAACAGAATGTGTAATTGCCGACAAACCTAAAAAAGATGAGCCTCAAATGCATGGTGGTGCACCTGATATGGGTGGAATGGGGTATTAATAAATTAGATACTAGATTTTTGAAGCATCTAATCTATAATCAAGTATCTACAATACAGAATCATTTTAAAAAAGCCTACTCTTTAATTAGAGTGGGCTTTTTTTAAGTCGATAAATTGGTGGAAAAGGTAGGAAATTTTGCTAATTGGCGACTGTTTGGAATCGGCACTTGTAAATGCTTTTTGAATTGCCATTGATGCCTGTAATGGAACGAACTGTTATCTAGCATGCCGTATCTAATACGTTTGGTGTTTGGCGTTTGGTATTGGAACGAACTGCTATCAGGCATCCCGTATCTAATACGTTAAGCGTTTGATGTTGAATGTTCAAAACGGAACGAAATCATATCCACTATCCAGCATCTAGAATCCAGCATTCAACATCCATATTACTCTAACTCCACACCCATTGATTTTCCAAATAACAATTGCATGGAATCCTTGATTTTTATTGTGTCAGTTATATTTCTATTCATAGGCACCGCTAAATAAAAACGAATAGAATCCTTCGTGTACATCATTATGTTTTTTCCGTATGATAATTTTGATATGGAATTAAACCCCTTTTTTGCTTCAATTAAACTATTATAATTGCTAACAATTATTTTAAAATGTTTGGTGTTTAAATTCGAATCTGTTTTATTAAAACGAAGGTCAATAGCGGTATTTTTTTTATCAGCACTAGTATCAATTTCTTCTTTGATTGCTGGGTTTTCAACGTTGTTTTGTTGAGTGGATTCAGGTGATTTTTGAAGAAATAAATAAACAACAAATCCAGCAATAATTATGGATAGAAGTATAATTATAAAAACCAATCCGTTACTTTTTTTAGATTGATTGAAGTTGTATTTTTTATGGGTTATTTTATTCTCGAGCTCTGCAGCTTTTTTTGTTTCAAAATCAGATGGGATTTCTTTTTGGATTACAACTTTATTCGCTTGTGTAAATTCATAAATACCATATTTGTTTTTTGATAAACTACCTAGACCTTCTATTAGCAATGGTTTTCCCAAATTTAAAAACTGCTTACTTAACATGGTAAAAGATTCTAAATCTGAAGTGGCTAGCGGTTTTATTTTTTTTGTATTTTCTGTAATGTATTGTATCAATAAATCATCTTGTTTTGCATTTTTATCCGAGGTGAATTGAATGCTATCTTCAGTAAAAACTAAATGTTGTATTTCATCTTTTGTTGCAATTGGGTCTGATAACAAGATGAAAGTACCTATATCTTGTAGAGAAAATTTTTTATTTTTGATTAAAAATGGCGTAAGCAATTGTTCTATTTTCATAACTGAAAGATTAATAAAAAAGGGAATTAAAGGATAATGAATACATTGGATCTTTAATCATTTGTACATTTCGAAACAAAAAAATCATTTAGTTCAAACAAAAAAAAGAATTTTAATTTCGATTGGTTGTATGTAAGTAATATATTTTCTAACCACCATATGCAATATAGTTTAGTTATTCCAAGTTACAGACAATTTAAACTAATTTTACGTCATGTTATCCGATTCAGAAAATAGATTTATATCACATTGGGAAAAAGTGAGAATACCTTACAGTACTACTTTTAGTAAATTTAAAAGAGGACTCCCCATGGCGTTGATTTTTGGAGGCTCATTATTTTTATCATTAGTGGCCGTATATTTTTTTTCACCAGAATGGTATACAAAAATTTCACAACGCGCCAATTCATCTGTGTTTGCTATAATCATTGGTTTATTTTTATCCGTTCTTTTTTTCGCGTATTTTAAAATGCATTTCAAATGGGAAATGGACGAACAGCTTTACAACGAATTAAATGCTAAACAAAAAAAGTATCTAGAAACAACTACGTTTTTCGACAGAATGCAATCATCTGGAATAGGAGAATTTAGTGAATTAACAGAAGAAGAAAAAAATCGACTTGAAAATTATTCAAAAGAAAAAAATAAGAAAAATGAAAATTAAAGTGTTAGGAATTTTATTTATGCTTTCAACAACTTTAGGTTCTTGCTTTAAAGAAGTAGAATGTGGGTACAGAGATCAACAGTATGTGGCTTCATCTAGCGAAATTACTTACATGGAAACTTTTTTTACGAGCAATAATATAACCGATTTGACACAGCATTCTAGTGGTGTTTTTTATAAAATCACAAGCGATGGAACAGGCGTAAACCCCAATTTATGTAGCGCAATGTTGGTTAATTATAGTGCGTACAGATTTGGTTATGGTAATGCTTTTGATAGCTTTTTAGATGATGCTGGTATTTCTTTTACATTGGGTACATTGATTACTGGTGTTCAAAAAGTGATGCCACTGGTTAAAGCTGGCGGCTCAATTACCATGTACATTCCGCCTTCATTGGCTTATGGAAACAATGAGCAAAGAGATCAATTGGGCAACATAATTTTGCCTGCAAATTCTTACATAAAATTTGAAATGTCGTTAAAAGCAGTACAATAAAATTTATTTAATTTGAATCACGAAACGATTTCCATTTTCGACATGTTTAAAATTGGTATTGGGCCAAGTAGCAGTCACACGCTCGGTCCTTGGCGCGCCGCACAAAGAATGGTGAAAGAATTGGAATCGCTTGGTAAGTTGAGTGAGGTTGTAGGCATCAAGGTTTTATTGTACGGATCATTAGCCAAAACGGGTATCGGACATGGAACGGATATTGCCGTTCAGTTGGGTTTAATAAATGCAGATCCTGTAACAATTAAAGTAGATTCAATCAATGGAATAATCGCTTCAATCGCAGCAGACAAAAAAATCAATTTAGGCAATACAAATGAAATCAGTTTTGAGCCTTCCCTAGATATCGAATTCTTGGTTCAAGAGACACTACCATTTCACCCCAATGCACTATCCTTTTTAGTTAGTTTAAAACATGACCATCTTTCATTTACCTATTTTTCTATAGGTGGAGGATTTGTAGTAAAAGAAGGAGATGTGTTACAATCTAATCAACAAGTAGAATTGCCTTTTCCAATAAATACGGCGGATGAACTTTTACATTGGTGTCGTAAAACGGGTTTAAACATAAGTGATATTGTTTTAGAAAATGAATCTGCTTGGCGATCAGAAAAGGATACCAAGAATGGGATTTTGCAAATATGGGAAACCATGAAAGCCTGTATTTATAAGGGTTGTCATACAAAAGGGTATTTGCCTGGAGGATTAAATGTAAAAAGACGCGCTTTTGATTTAAATAAAAAATTACTAGTTAATTCCAGTTATACAGATTATCAATCTTGGTTAGAATGTATTGAAAAAGGGGGGTATAGTTTCAGTTATATTTTGGATTGGGTAAGTTGTTTTGCATTAGCGGTAAATGAAGAAAATGCATCTTTTGGTAGGGTAGTAACTGCACCAACAAACGGAGCTGCTGGTGTTATACCATCAGTATTGATGTACTACATCGCTTTTTGTAAAGGAAATGAAGAACAAAAAATCGTTCAATTTTTATTAACAGCTTCAGAAATTGGCAGCATCTTTAAAAAGGGAGCAACCATATCTGCAGCAATGGGTGGTTGTCAGGCAGAAATAGGGGTGAGTAGTGCGATGGCTGCTGCTGCCTTAACAGAATGCATGGGCGGCACACAGCGTCAAGTGTTGATGGCTGCAGAAATTGCCATGGAACATCATTTGGGATTAACCTGCGACCCTATAAAAGGGTTGGTTCAAATTCCTTGTATAGAAAGAAATACCATGGGGGCCATAAAAGCAATAACTGCGTCTCAGTTAGCACTTCAAAGTACACCCGATTTTGCAAAAGTTAGTTTAGATGGAGTGATTAAAACCATGTGGGATACCGCGTTAGACATGAATACAAAATATAAAGAAACCTCTGATGGAGGACTTGCCATTCACATTCCGATAAGTTTGAGTGAGTGTTAAAAAGGATTTTTTATTAACCTGCGATTTAATTGTGGGTTATGAGGGAAAGTTTTAATCATAACCGTCTCAACGGCTTTATATAAAATTGATGGTTCATAAATTCACTGTCAACATTTAAACCCCATATTTTCTCTTAATTTCCCGGTCAGATTCTCGTTCCTTTATCGTGTTGCGTTTGTCGAAATGTTTCTTCCCTTTCCCTAATCCGATTTCAATTTTTGCCAAACCCTTTTCACTAAAAAATATTCTAATGGGGATTATACTATAACCCTTTTCCTGAATCTTAGACTCTAGTTTTTTTAATTCTTTTTTGTTCATTAATAATTTCCTTTCCTGTAAAGGTTCATGGTTGATATATGTGCCAAAGGCATATTCAGAAATATGCAGGCTTTTTACAAACAATTCACCTTGGTGGAAAATGCAATAGCTGTCGTTAAAACTTAATTTTCCAGCCCGTAATGATTTTATCTCCGTTCCGGCCAACACCATGCCAGCACTATATGTAGCTTCAAAAAAATATTCAAAATGAGCTTTGCGATTTAAAAATTCCAATATTCGTTTTTTGTAAAGTTATACCAATTTGATTTATAAAAAGTTTTCAAATATTTTGGTATGATGCCGATGTGGTAGTTGTTTGGGACGATTTTATTGGCCATTACAGATATCCAATCGGCACTAATTACAAGATTAATTTTAGCCCGAATTAAATAAGGAAATAATGGTATTGTTTTAACCCAGAATTTTCAGTTGAAATCTATTACAAGAAAAAATACTGCAAATACAAGCGTTTGCTTGACTTTTTGATCTTATCATATTTCAATATGCTCTCGACCAAAAAATCTACTGATACACTCGTCTTTATTGCCTTTCTCCCTTTCATCACGATTCAAACTGCAAAATCCGGGTTTAAGGTTTTTTGTTTTACTTGTTTTACAATTTATCATTGCAAGGGAGTACATAAAAAAGAAAACCAGGGTAGAAACCCCGGTTCGTTTTTAATCCGTACCCTATGAAAACTGACGTAAATGTAAATGTTTTTTCAATAAAAAATTTTTTATTGTTAATTTTTTATTAACATTTTAAATTATGTAGCACATATAATAAAAATAAATATTAAATTATATATAGATTGAATTGAAATATAATTGTTTATATCCTTATCTAAGGAATAGTTCTAAAATGGTAGATAATTTTTGTTTCATATTTTTTCTGTGTACTATGAAATCTAAAAAGCCATGCTCTAATAAAAACTCGCTTCTTTGAAATCCTTCTGGCAAATCTTTTTTAATGGTTTCTTTGATTACGCGAGGTCCAGCAAATCCAATTAGTGCGTTTGGTTCAGCACAAATGATGTCTCCCAACATGGCAAAAGAAGCCGTTGTGCCCCCAAATGTGGGATCGGTACATAATGAAATGTATGGAATTTTTGCGTTGCTTAATTGCGTTAGTTTTCCAGATGTTTTTGCCAGTTGCATTAAAGAAAATGCGCTTTCCATCATTCTAGCACCACCACTTTTATTGATGATCATAAATGGTATTCGATGCTTAATGCAATAATCACAAGCCCTTGAAATTTTTTCGCCCATTACACTGCCTAAACTTCCGCCAATGAACTCGAAATCCATACAAGCTATTACAAAATCTTTGCCTTCAATTTTTCCATGAGACACCGTAATGGAATCGTGTATATCTGTTTTGGCATAGGTTTCTTCAAGTCGGGTTTGGTAAGGTTTTAAATCTACAAAACCCAGGTAATCTTTTGAAATAATCCCTGCAAATAATTCAGTGTAACTGTTTTCATCAAATAAAATATGAAAATATTCATCACTTCCAATTCTATGATGGTAATCGCATTTACCACATACATATTTGTTTTCTTCTAAATCGTCAATGGTTTCTATATAGTTACAAGAAGGACATTTCGCCCATAATCCCTCTGGTGCATCTTTTTTGTCTTTTGTAGATGTGAGTATGCCTTGTTTTTTTCTTCTAAACCAACTACTTTTTTCGGCATTTGATAAAATTTCTTCTCCCGAAAGTCTTGCATCAATATCATCTTCAAATTTCATTTTCAAATATTTTTATTTTTCTAAAATGGATTTAGTTTACCCTCAAATCAATTAATAATTAATAAATATCAGTCAAAATTAAGGGTTAAATTTCTAAAAAATAAAAAACCCCTTCAATTGGTAAATACCAAGAGAAAGGGCTCTTTGTTTGTGTATTTTTTAATTATTAATTAGGCAATGGTAATGCTGTCATCTAAATAAACATCTTGGATTGCATTTAATAAATCAATTCCTTCATTTAATGGTCTTTGAAAAGCTTTTCTACCTAATATTAAACCCATTCCACCAGCTCTTTTATTTACAACAGCAGTAGTTACTGATTCAGCCATATCTGATGCACCTTTGCTTTCGCCACCGCTATTGATTAAACCTACACGACCCATATAACAATTGGCTACTTGATAACGGGTTAAATCAATTGGATGGTCAGTAGTAAGATTGCTATAAACCAATGGAGATGTTTTACCATGTTTTGTAGCTAAGTATCCGCCATTGTTTGTTGGTAATTTTTGTTTGATGATATCTGCCTGTAATGTTACCCCTAAATGGTTGGCTTGCCCGGTTAAATCAGCTGAAGTGTGATAATCTACACCATCTACTTTAAATCCATTATTTCTTGTATAGCACCACAATACTGTAGCCATACCCAATTCATGTGCCATTTCAAAAGCAGTGGCTACTTCTTGTAATTGTCTGGTACTGTTATCGCTTCCCCAGTATATGGTTGCACCAACAGAAGTTGCGCCCATATTCCAGGCTGATTTTATTTGTCCAAACATAATTTGGTCGAATTTATTAGGCATGCTTAAAAATTCATTGTGATTTATTTTAACCATCATTGGAATTTTGTGTGCATATTTTCTGCTTACAATGCCAAGAACGCCGAATGTAGAAGCAACACCATTACATCCACCTTCGATAGCTAATTTTACAATATTTTCAGGATCAAAATATGCCGGATTTGGAGCAAAAGATGCGCCAGCACTATGTTCTATGCCTTGGTCTACAGGTAATATGGAAACGTATCCAGTGCCACCCAAACGACCATGGTTTAATAAACCTTGAAGACTATTTAATGTTTGGTTGCTTCTATTGCTATTCATCCAAATGTCATCAATGTGCGTTGGAGATGGAAGGTGAATTTGTTCTTTAGGAATAGTTGTACAAACGTGGTTTAAAAGATGGTCAGCATCTTTTCCTAATAAGTCAATAATGTTTGTTGCCATAATGTTTACTTTTTGCAAAAATAAGAAATCGAACTGTTTTTATGAAACATAGTTTGATTTTAATATTTCTAGATGAAGTTCTTTAAGATAGTGAGCGGCTTGTAATAAACGTGGTCCATACCAGCTAAACATTTCGCCATTAACTAAAATTATTTTTGAATCAGGCAATTCTGATTTTAATTCTTCTACATGTTTGATCGAAAAAGGGTAGGGCTCACTGGATAAAAAAACGTATTCGGGTTTAAGGTCTTGTAACAATTTTACTGTTACGTCTGGATATCTTACTGTATTGTCGAAAATATTTTTAAAGCCACTTTGCAAAAGCATATTATTAATAAAAGTATCTCCTCCGATTGTCATGTATGGGTCTTTCCAAATTAAATAAGCTACATCTTTTAAAACATGATTTTCTATATTGCTTTCTGTAAATGCATTTTTTATTAAAAGCGTTAAAGCGTTTGCCCTAATTTCTTTTTTTGTAAGGATGCCAATATCTGTAATCATTTGAAGCGAATCATTAAAATTATTCACATCGGTTACCCAAATATTAAAATCTTGAGCCAATTTTTCAACTTGTTCTTTTACATTTTCTTCTTTATTTGCAATGATTAAATCGGGCTCAAGGTTTATTATTTTTTCAATATCCAGATTTTTTGTGCCACCAATTTTTATTTTATCGCGATGCCATGATAACGGATGAACACAAAATTTTGTAATCCCAATGGTTTCTAATTCAAGTTCAAGAAAATGAAGGAGTTCTGTTTGTGATGGAACCAATGATACTATTCGAGTTGGTTTCTTAGTGAGTTCTGTTGTGCTTTTTAATATCATTTAATTCGATTAATTGCTGAAAGAAAATATTGAATTAATGAAAGAAAACTTTTACGGTTTGGTAAAAAAGTCGGTTGCTCAGATATTGATTTTCGCCATAACCTTGCAGTCCAAATAAACCCGCTGCATTTCCTTTATTTATAGCTATTTCAAGATATCCAGCAGAATTGAAAAGTGCCAATTTATCTCCTTCATTTACATCGGAATAGGCAGCACTGATTTTCTCAATCACTTCATCTCTTTTAAAAACAATAGAGAAATTTCTTCCTTTTCGGGTTGTTTCAAAATCTATTTTACTGATATTAATGATTACATTTTCAAAATTATCTATAAAAATGATTTGTCCTTCAATCCAATCATCGCCAGAAGTTGGTTTTAAAGGGTTTTTTGATTTGATTTCTATTGATGAATTGCCAATTTCTTCAATTGTTTTTCCTTTTGATAATTCATAAATGGCTTTAGCA
>VFKL01000050.1 GCA_009885535.1 Chitinophagaceae bacterium
ATGGAATTACGCAGAAGTTTGATTATGGAAGACAGTAACGCGCCGCAAGAATGGAACGGCATGTTTAGCAATATTGAAAACAATTTTGCCCCATGGAAATTAAGTCCGGATGATAGAGATGCCTGGACCAAAGAAATTTAATTTTTAGTTTTTATAAATATTTGAAGCATATGCAAGTACCTACAATGGCCGAATTTTTAGCAAAGGGAGAAAATCCAGAGATATTATTTTGGGTGGGATGTGCGGGAAGTTTTGATCAGCGCGCTCAAAAAATCACCAAAGCTTTTGTAACCATTTTGGAAAAAGTGGGCATTAAATATGGCATTTTAGGAAAAGAAGAAATGTGTACAGGCGATCCGGCACGCAGAGCTGGAAACGAATTCATGTTTCAAATGATGGCATATCAAAATATCCAGATTTTAAATGGCTACAACATTAAAAAAATTGTAACGGCTTGTCCGCATTGCTTTAATATTTTCAAAAACGAATACCCTGTTTTAGGCGGCAATTATGAAGTGATTCATCATGCTACTTTTTTACAGCAGCTGATTGATTCGGGAAAGATAAACATGAAAGATGGAGGTGAATTCAAAGGTAAAAAAATCACTTACCACGATAGCTGCTATTTGGGAAGGGCAAATGATATTTATGAGGCCCCTCGTAAGGTACTTGAAGCCATGGATGTTGCATTGGTAGAAATGAAAAGATGTAAAAGCAATGGTCTTTGCTGCGGTGCTGGTGGCGCTCAAATGTTTAAAGAAGAAGAAAAAGGAGACCTACGTGTCAATATCGAAAGAAGCAACGAAGCCTTGGCAACCGGTGCTAGTATCATCGCTGCTGCTTGTCCTTTTTGCAATACCATGCTTACTGATGGCGTAAAAAACAACGAAAAAGAAGACGAAGTTCAAGTAATGGACATTGCCGAATTGGTGGCGAGTTGTTTATCTTAAATTGCATTTTATATGTTTTACCCTACAATGCTCGAAACTTATAAAGATTTATTTCCAGTAGATTTTAATGCCCATTCAAGGGTGTGGATTTATCAATGTGAACGCGCATTCACAGAACTAGAAACAATCCAAATCAACGAAACGCTAGCTGAATTTACAGCACAATGGACCAGTCATGGTGCAAAGATTAATGGGTTTGGCAAAGTATTTTTCAATCAATTTGTTGTGTTAATGGCCGATGAAACCGCATCGGAAGTAAGTGGATGCAGCACCGATAGTTCGGTTAGGGTGATCAAAAATATCGAGGAAACATGTCAAGTAAATTTATTCAATAGACAATTACTTGGCTTCTATATAAACGATAAAATAGAACTTATTCCATTACAAGAAATACAAAAATCACTAGAATCGAAATTAATAAACTCCGAAACATTGTATTTCAACAACATCGTTTTACATAAAAAAGAATTAGAGGAAAACTGGATAATACCATTGAAAAACAGTTGGTTAAAAAATAAAGTCACATTAAATATTTTCCCTTAAAATTCAACACACTCAACCTTTTTCCTATTATTTACAATTCGAAAAAATTATAAAACTTCTACTGCCATCCTGTCACAATTCCTAACAAATTCTATTACCTTTGACAAAATTTTAATTAGTCAAAAATGCAGGAATTGATTTCAACAAAATCACATGATGAAGAAAGACAAGGCGAAGCTTTTTCTACACAGGCGCTGAATCAACATTTTCATAAACATTTTTATATAGAAAGTTATGGATGTGCCATGAATTTTGCGGATAGTGAAGTGGTCGCTTCTATTCTTCAAAAAGAAAATATTGGCGCTACTACTTCTATTGAAAATGCAGATATTATTTTGATTAACACTTGCTCCATTAGAGAAAAAGCAGAAGAGAAAATCAGAAAGCGGCTTACTGAATTTAAGCAATTGAAAAAGCAAAAGCCTGGATTGGTGATTGGTGTTTTGGGTTGTATGGCTGAACGCTTAAAAGGTAACTTAATTGAAGAAGAAAAACTCGTTGACATTGTAGTTGGACCAGATGCTTATCGAAGCCTTCCACAATTGATTGAAGATGCTGAAACCGGACAAAAAGCGGTGAATGTATTATTAAGTAGAGATGAAACCTATGCAGACATATCTCCTATTCGTTTAAACAGCAACGGAGTGAATGCATTCGTAAGCATCATGCGCGGTTGCAACAACATGTGTTCGTTTTGTGTGGTACCATTTACCAGAGGTAGAGAAAGAAGCAGAAATGCGCAAAGCATTGTACTAGAAGCGGAAGCTTTGTTTAATGATGGATATCGTGAAGTAACTTTATTGGGGCAAAACGTAGATAGTTATCATTGGCGAGACGAAGAAACCAAAAGCAACGTAAGCTTTTCCGAATTGATGGAAAAAGTAGCGTTGATTTCACCTTTGCTTCGTGTACGATTTTCTACATCGCATCCAAAGGACATTACCGATGACGTACTATTTACCATAAAAAAGTATGAAAACATTTGTAATTATATCCATTTACCTGTGCAAAGCGGAAGCAGCCGAATGTTGCAAATGATGAACCGAACATATAGCAGAGAATGGTATATCGCTAAAATAAATCGAATAAAAGAAATCATACCGGATTGTGGCATTTCAACGGATATGATTACCGGATTTTGCACGGAAACAGAAGAAGACCATCATGAATCCTTAAGCTTGATGCAATTCTGTAAATACGACTTGGCTTATATGTATTTTTATTCTGAAAGGCCTGGAACCTTAGCGGCTAGAAGATTTAAAGATGATGTTCCTTTAGATGTTAAAAAAAGAAGGCTTCAGGAAATGGTGGATTTGCATAGAATTCATTCTCTTGAAAGCATGAAACGCGATGTGGGTAAAACATTTAAAGTTTTGGTAGAAGGCATTTCCAAAAAAAATGAAGATGAATTTTACGGTAGAAATGATCAGAATAAAGTGGTTGTTTTTCCAAAATCAAACTACAAAAAAGGAGATTATGTATCTATTGAAATTTACGATTGTACTGCCGGCACATTAATTGGTAAAACAAAAGCATAATTTAAAACAATGGATCAACAATTAATAAAAAACAGATTCAACATCATTGGCAATTCGATTGGGCTAAACCATGCGTTGAATGTGGCTACTCAAGTTGCCAACACCGATTTAAGTGTATTGATTAATGGGGAAAGTGGTGTAGGTAAAGAAGTTTTTTCGCAAATCATTCATGCTTTATCTGCAAGAAAACACAATCCATTTATTGCGGTAAATTGTGGCGCCATTCCAGAAGGCACGATTGACTCCGAGCTTTTTGGACATGAAAAAGGCTCGTTTACAGGTGCTGTTGATAGCAGAAAAGGTTATTTTGAAACCGTAAATGGTGGCACCATCTTTTTGGATGAAATTGGTGAAATGCCTTTGGGAACGCAAGCAAGATTACTTCGTGTATTAGAAACCGGCGAATATATCCGTGTAGGAAGCAGTAAAGTTCAAAAAACGGATGTTCGTGTAATAGCCGCTACCAATAAAGACCTTTTAGAATTTACACAAAAAGGACGTTTTAGAGAAGATTTATATTATCGATTAAATACAGTCCCTATAAGGGTTCCGTCATTACGTGACAGAAAAGAAGATATTTTGTTGCTCTTCAGAAAATTTGCAACCGACTTTGCAGAAAGATATAAAACTTCATCTGTACAATTAACAGAAGAAGCAAAAGAAATTTTGATAAATTATTCGTGGCCTGGAAATGTGCGCGAATTAAAAAATATTGCAGATCAGATTTCTGTTTTAAGTACAGAAAAAACCATTTCTGCAGAAAGTTTACGCGATTTTTTACCCGAAAATAATTATTCTCGATTGCCCGCTTTAAGTGGTGGCCCCGGCGCGGTTAGTCAGGCTGAATTTGCCAATGAAAGAGAAATTCTATACAAATTATTTTTCGACATGAAGAAAGATGTCAATGATTTAAAAAAAATGGTTTTCGATATGATTCAAAATCCGATGATGGCGCAATCAATTCCTGTTTTTAATTCGGAAATAGGTAGTCAAAATTCAATAAAGACATTTAATTCAACTCCATCATCAATCAACACCAATAATTATACAGGGAATCAGCAGCCATTGATAATTAATAATAAGCAACAAGAGCAAATTCAACATCATGAAGATGTAGAGGAATCTTTAAGCATTATCGATAAAGAAAAAGAGCTTATCATTAAAGCGTTGAAGAAACATCGTGGAAAAAGAAGAGATGCATCAGTAGATTTGGGCATTAGCGAAAGAACGCTTTATAGAAAGTTGAAAGAATACGATATTGAACATCTTTAATTTAATTCGATTTTAAAAATGAGGAAACTACTTTCTATTTATGGTATTGGCTTGTTGATGATTGCTATTTTTAGTAATGCCACTTGCAAATATTCGTTTAACGATACTTCTCCCATTCCCCCAGAAGTGAAAAATTTCAGGGTGAATTATTTTGAAAATAAAGCACAGTTTGTAAACACACAGCTTAGTCCAAAACTCACCGAAAAATTAAAGCAAAAAATTATTGGTACTACCCGATTAAAACAAACCAATAATGATGATGCAGATTATGATATTTCGGGGTACATTTCGCAATATTATACCAGCACCATCAGCATTTCTGGCACCAATTCGAATGGAAATAGATTAACGGTTGGGTTTCATTTGGTGTTTAAAAACAAACAGAACGATAAAAAGAATTTCGAAACCGATTTGAACAGAACGTTTGATTATAATGGAAACCTCAGTTTATCGCAAGCAGAATCAAATTTGAATGAAGACATTGTAAAAAATTTAGCTGACGAAATTTTCAATAAAATATTTTCTAATTGGTAAATTGAAATTGTAATTTTTTTTTATTTATATTTGAATAATGCAGCATCAAATTTTATTTAAACATTTATTTAATAAAAATGCTTGGGACACGGATAATCTGGCCATGTTGCAAAATGAAGCAAATGCATTTCCATATTTTGGGTTGATTCATTTTTTTCTATTAAAAGAAACCGGAATTGGTCATGGCAGTTATACATCGATAGCTGGAAAGTTGGCATTACACTTCAACAATCCTTACAATTTGCACTTAAAATTGCATCAAAACGATATAGAAATAAATGTCGAAAAACAGGTAGAAATTGCTGAAAATCTAGTACGATTAGAAACAACTCCAGAAACATTACTTACAAAATCTACCAAAATAAAACCAGCCGAAACGGAGGATCTGATTTTTGAACCATTATTCACATCTGATTATTTTGCTTCGCAAGGCATTAAATTGAGCGAAGAAATAAAATCCAATGATAAAATAGGCAATCAGTTAAAAACGTTTACTGCATGGCTTAAAACAATGAAAACCAGTAATGGTAATCGATTGCCAGAAACAACAATCATTGACAAAAAAGTAGAACAACTTGCTGAGAAAAGCAATCAAGAAGTTGAAATCATAACAGAATCTATGGGCGAAGTGTATATGCAACAAGGAAAATATGACCAAGCAGCAGAAATATTTAAAAAATTAAGTTTGCTTTATCCTAATAAAAGCACTTACTTTGCAAACAAATTTGAACTTTTAAAAGATAAATAACATGTTAATACTATTTGGAATTTTAATTATTATCGCTTCAGTTATTTTAGGATTGATTGTATTGATTCAAAATCCTAAAGGTGGCGGATTATCTTCATCATTTGGTGGTGTGGGCAATCAGTTGATGGGTGTAAAACAAACTACCGATGTGCTGGAAAAAGGCACTTGGATTTTTGCAGCGGTTGTAGGTTTATTGTGTTTATTATCACCTGCATTTATTCCAAAAGAATCTACAAATAAAGGGAATGAATTGATAGAAAAAATTTCTACTAGTGGACAAAAGCCAGCTGCTCCTGCAACAAATACAGGAACAATGCCTACTCAAAATCCATAGTATCGTAATTAAATAAATTGTGAAAATTATTCAACCTCGCTTTAAAAAGCGGGGTTTTTATTTTAAATTGAGTTCTAATCATATTTGATGAAAAAAATCGCTTTAATTATTTCAACAACTTTAATCGTTTTAGCCATTATTGCATTATGGTTTGTTATGGGTCCAAACGTAAATGCTTCAAATGATAAGTATTTTTATGTTCACACAAACGATAATTATGAAGACGTATTTGTCAATCTAAAAGAAAAGAAATTACTATCGAGCTATTTTACATTTGATTTATTGGCTTCATTTACTGGATATAAAAAACAAGTAAAGCCAGGAAAATACGAAATTTCAAACGGAATGAGCGTCTTCAACTTAATCCGCAAATTAAAATCTGGAAGGCAACATGAAGTTCGATTTGTAATCAACAAGATGAGAACTAAAGAAGATTTTGCAAAAAAAATCGGCGCCAATTTCGAAGCAGATTCATTAGAAGCCATTACATTTTTGATGAGCAATGATTCGCTAGCACCTTACAAACTAGATACCAATACGGTGATGACGGTTTTAATTCCCAACTCCTATTTGTTTTGGTGGAATGGTTCATTCAAAAAGATATTAGATCGATTAAAAAGACAGCATGATTATTTCTGGGAAGGCAAAAGAACAAACAAAGCCAAATCGTTGGGATATTCTCCAGAAGAAATTTATACCATTGCCAGTATTGTAGAAGAAGAAACCGCAAAAGAATCAGACAAAGGATTAATTGCCAGTGTATATTTTAATCGGCTAAAAAAAGGCATGAAGTTGGAAGCCGATCCAACCGTAAAATATGCCATGCGCAATTTCGAATTAAGACGAATTTTGCATGGACATTTAGAGTTTCCATCGCCACACAACACTTACTATAAAACTGGTTTGCCGCCTGGCCCAATTTGCACGCCATCCATAAACACCATCGATGCGGTGTTAAATGCACCCAAAACAGATTATCTTTTCTTTGTAGCAAAACCTGATTTTAATGGTTATTCAAATTTCGCAAGCAATTATCAGCAACATCTTTTATTTGCACACGCTTATCAAAAAGCTTTAGACACGCTGATTTTAAGAAAAAAAGCCAAAACGAATTGAAAAAAATTGAACGCATATTACTAACAAAAACACCGCTGGCAATCATTGTAAACAGGTCTAAAACATTGATACTGCCTGGTTTTGAAGGTGTTCCACTTTATGATGTGCTCCGTTTTTTTTTGAAACAATTAAGGGCAAATGGGCTATCAGAAAGAGCTTCGGCCATTTCCTATAATTTCATCATGGCTATACCTCCTTCCCTTTTATTTTTATTTACTTTAATTCCGAATCTCCCATTTATTTCAAAAAAATCGATACAAAAACAACTGCACGCCATCATTTACGACATTGTACCTTCTAAAGTGTACAACCACGAAATGATCAAATTTGTGGATTCATTTATTTACGAAAACAGAATTGGCGTTTTATCACTTGGATTGCTAATGTCGCTATACTTTGCGTCAAATGGCATGATGGGATTAATTATTTCATTTAACAAAAGAAAATATCTTGGGTTTGAAAAAAGAATAGGTTTATTATCCAGGTGGATGGCGATAAAATTAACGGTTATTATATTCGGACTTTTTTTAGGTTATTTTATTTTACTCATTTCACAAGGGGCGTTATTAGAATGGCTAATTTCTGATCCTACCTGGCGAAATGTATTTGCAAGTACCCGATGGATTTTAATAATATTGCTCATATTCTTTGCTGTTGGCTTCATTTTTAAATACGCACCTTCTGTAGAAAAGCAATGGAAATTCAGTTCCCCCGGCACTATTACCACTACTTCCCTCAGCATTTTATCTTCATTTGCTTTTTCCATTTTTGTAACCAATTTTAGCGAATACAATGTACTTTACGGCTCAATTGGAACGATAATGATGGTGATGGCATTGATATATATTAATTCATTGGCCATCTTAATTGGTTTTGAATTAAACGTTAGCATAAATTCTATAAAAATATTATCGGATAAAAGAACCGATATTGAAAAGAAAATAAATTAATTACATCAAAGAAAAAAGTAAAAAGTAACAAAGTTTGCCCTACATTGACGTTTTAGATAAAAAATAGAATCAATAATTCTAATTTTTTAATTTTACTTTTGACTTTAAAAATTACATCAAACTCAAATATTACATTTTATGAAAAAAATCACTTTACTATGTAGCCTTATTGCTTGCTTTGGTTTAATGGCATTGAAATCTAATTTACTACTCCCTATTGGTGGCGATATGCCTATGCAAGATCATAAAATGCTTGACGTTTCCGGAAAAGAAATCAGTATGAAAGATGCAGTAAAAGGCAATGGTGTGCTGGTGATGTTTAGTTGCAATACTTGCCCCTACGTGATTAAAAACGAAGCACGTATTTCTAATTTATCCGATTTTACCACGAAGCTAGATTTTGGAATGATTGTGTTAAACAGCAACGAAGCTTATCGTAAAGATGAAGACAGTTATAAATCGATGCAAGAATTTGCTAAAGAAAAAAAGCTGAATTGCGCTTATGTGGTAGATGCAGATTATCAAGTAGCCGATGCATTTGGTGCCAACAGAACGCCTGAGTGTTATTTATTTGACAAGAACATGAAATTGGTTTATCATGGTGCAATAGATGACAATGCAAATGATGCTGCTGCAGTAACACGTAATCATTTAATTGAAGCAATGACCGAAATTTCGCAAGGGAAAACAGTTTCTATCCCTGAAACTAAAAGTGTAGGTTGTAGTATTAAAAGAAAGGCGAAGGTGAATTAAAAAATACATTGTCTGGATCAAGATTTGCAGAATTAATGGATTTTGAGGATTTTAGAATATATGCACAACAATCCTGCTAATCCTAAAATCAATTTAATCCTGATACTGACAATTGCGCAAACAATAAAATAGTCGGGATCAGGATTTTCAGGATTGATGGATTTAGAGGATTTTAGAATACAAGTACGATAATCTTGCTCATCCTGTAATCAAAAAAATCTGATTAAAGTAGATAAAGGATATTAGTATATATGCACAACAATCCTGCTAATCCTTAAATCAATTAAATCCTGATAAAGACAAATGAGCAAATAAATTCTGATTAAAGTATGACTATAGATGAAATAACATACAAGATAAATGGTTGTGCTATGAAGGTTCATAACACATTAGGAAATGGGTTTCAAGAAGTAATTTATCAAAGGTGTTTAGCACTTGAATTACAAAAAGCAGGATTGAACTTTGGGAGAGAAATTGAACAGACAATATTTTATGAAGGCATTGAGGTTGGAATAAGACGGGCAGATTTTGTTGTGGAGAACAAAATAATTGTAGAATTGAAAGCTGTAATTAATTTGGAAGATGTACACTTGGCACAAGCGAAAAATTATGTTGTCGCTTATGATTTCCCCATTGGCTTATTAATCAATTTCGGAGCAGTAAGTTTACAATTCAAAAAAGTATTTAACGCGAAGTATAACTCTACTAATCTTGCTAATCCTAAAATCAAGTAAATCCTGATTAAGACAGATGATGAAACAGTAAATAGTCGGGATCAGGATTTTCAGGATTAATGAATTTTCAGGATTTTAACCCACATTGCAGCTAACCACTCGAAGAACTCCATAAACATTGATCTTTAAAATTTTTGAGTGTTGTTTTGTGTACTACAGATTTTCGTTTTCGGAAGGGTTGA
>VFKL01000039.1 GCA_009885535.1 Chitinophagaceae bacterium
TCAAAACCTAAATTATTCACAGCGTAATCTTTATACAATTTATAGTTATTTGTAACCCAAAAAAAAATTATTAATTATTTGGGTTACTTTTTTACATTTGCGGTATTAAAACGAAATTATAATTTTAAACCAAAAAAAAACAACAATGAAAAAGTTCTTAGCAATTGCGATGATCGCAGCAACATTAACATCATGTGGTGGTGCAGAAACTAAAGAAGAAACAACTGATACAACTGCAACTGTAGCTCCAATGGAAACAGCTCCAGTTGATACAGCTGCTACAGCTCCAGTTGATACAGCTGCTAAAGTTGCTGTTGATACAACTAAAGCTGCTCATTAATCTAATTTGAAATAATTTTTGTCGATTATTTCGTAAGATTTTTAAAATGGCAAGTAATCTTAAGCCGTTCTGTTCTCAGAGCGGCTTTATTTTTGGGCCCCCATCCCCAACCCTTCCCCCAAAGGTGAAGGGGGTAAAAAACGAAGGCACGAAGACGCAAAGGCACGAAGTTTTTTGTAAAAAAATGCTTACAAATGGAAAATGCTTCCAGCTTCCCCCTTGGGGGATTGAGGGGGCATCCCACACCCTAAATTCCACCATTTTAAGTATCTATACCTACACACAACACGTGTAAAAACTCAATTTTCAAACTGATTTACATCATTGCTTGTAATGCATCAAATACCAATGTACTTTTACTTCAGATAAGCGCGCAACCAATCCGATACCAATGAAAAAAACCAGAATTCGATACCAATGAAAAACAAAACCAAAAACATCCAACCCTAAAAAAAACTAAAAAAATCAAATCCAATCCGAAAGAAAAAACCAAATGATTCGAACCTGTAGAAAACTAAAGCCGTATTAATATCCAATTCCAAACTCAATCCAATCCAAATGAAAAATTTTATCCTAACCTATAAAAAAACTTGATCTGATGAAGTTCGTGGCTTCAGTATCCTAATGAATACAATAAAGACAACTTAAAACGAAGCCAAAATAAATTAGAAACCGCCATTGCAGAAATGTAATTGGCGGTTTTTTGATGGGGGAGGGTAAGGGTTTAAGTCGCTACGCTGGTTTAATGGTTTAAGTCGCAAAGCTGGTTTAATGGTTGATCGATATTTTGCATTTCGTTTTATCACAAAATTTGAAATGAAGCTCATTTCCATGTTGCTGTTTTAAATTTCATTATTCCTGCTTTTTACCTACTTTTTAAATTAATTCAGCCCTCATTTCAAATAAGCAAACTAATCAACTAATTTTATGTTATTAACCTAAATAGAACCATGAACGAAAGGTTGTCGGCATTTTGGAATAACAGACCAATGATCATCAGCGGTCCGTGTAGCGCGGAAACACCCGAACAATTGATACAAACAGCAGTTGAATTGGCTAAAAATCCCCAAATTGGTTTATTACGTGCCGGAATTTGGAAACCCCGTACAAAACCTGGCATGTTTGAAGGAGTTGGCACAATTGGGCTGAATTGGCTTAATGAAGCGAAAAATATTTCAGGTTTGCCCACAACTGTTGAAATTGCCAATGCCCAGCATGTTGAACAATCACTCAATCACAATGTTGATGTGCTTTGGATTGGCGCAAGAACGACTGTAAATCCTTTTTCTGTTCAAGAAATTGCGGATTCACTAAAAGGGGTTGACATCCCAGTAATGATTAAAAATCCCATTAATCCGGATATCGAACTTTGGATAGGCGCTATTGAACGAATTCAAAAAGCGGGTATAAAAAACATTGCACTCATTCACAGGGGATTTTCTGCTTTTGGTAACACCGAATTTCGAAATCCGCCGATGTGGCAATTGCCTATTGAAATGAAAAGAAGGTATCCCGATTTACCCATTATTTGCGATCCTTCTCATATTTGCGGAAACAGAACCATGCTAAGTAATATTGCACAAAAAAGCATTAATCTCGATTTTAATGGTTTGATGATTGAATCTCATATTGACCCTGATAATGCTTGGAGTGATGCCGCTCAACAAATTACACCTTCTCAACTCAACAAGTTATTAGATGAATTGATTTGGCGTTCTGCTCATGTTGATTCAAATAAAAATAGTACATCTTTGCTCAATTTAAGGGCACAAATAGATTTGAAAGATGACGCATTAATTGAACTTTTGGGAGAAAGAATGAAACTCGCTGATCAGATTGGCCTTTTTAAAAAAGAAAACAACATCACCATTTTACAAACCGAACGCTGGAATGAAATTATAAATCGTGTTCATGATAGGGCAATAGAATTGGGATTAAGCGCTGATTTTATAAAAAAATACTTCGATGCAGTTCATATTGAAAGCATCAACCATCAAAATAATATAATGAATCAACCTTAATGAATATGGGCTACACATTTAATTATATTATTGACAATCAAAAAATTCAGTTTCTATTTGAAGATACTTTTTCTTCAATCTTGAATTATGCGCCCCAATCAAAAATTGTAATCATTACCGACGAACAAATTGATGCGCTTCATAACAACTTGTTTACAGGGTTTCATGTTATTAAAATTCAATCTGGCGAAATAAATAAAACACAACAAACGGTAGATGCCATCATTGATCAACTTTTAGCGGCTTCAATTGGAAAAGATGTTTTTATTGTTGGTGTTGGAGGTGGGGTGGTTACGGATATTGCGGGTTACGTGGCTAGTGTATATAAGCGCGGCACTCGACTTGGGTTGGTACCTACGAGTTTACTCGCCATGGTTGATGCGGCTTTAGGCGGTAAAAATGGCGTCAATGTTGGTCAATATAAAAATATGGTGGGTACCATTTATCAACCCGAATTTATTTTGTTTGATTTGAATTTCTTGAATTCTTTACCTATTTCAAAATGGGAAAATGGATTTGCTGAAATCATAAAACATGCGTGCATAAAAGATGCGGCAATGTTTGAAAAACTTTCCAATCATAATCTTTCCGACTATCAAAATAATTCGATGTTATTGGCTACTTTGATTGAAGAAAATGTGCATCTTAAAATGAATGTTGTTGTTGAAGATGTGTTTGAAAAAAAAGACAGAAAACTATTGAATTTTGGACATACACTCGGACATGCCATTGAAAACGTGTACAATATGTCTCATGGAAAAGCAGTGAGTATAGGAATGGTTTTTGCGGCTAAATTGTCGGAAAAAATTACAGGGTTTGATGCCAATTCAACGCATCAAATCATTCAATTGCTTGAAAAATATCAACTGCCCACAACCATTGAAATTGATAATGATAAAATTATAAAATTGCTTTTCGCAGATAAAAAACGCATTGGAAACGAGATGCATTTTGTGTTGTTAAACGAAATTGGATCAGCTGAAGCAAAGCCTATTTTATTGACTGATTTGGAAAAGTATATAAATGAAATCATGTTATGCGGGTAAAAATTATTCCTTCAGAAATCAAGGGTGATTTTTTTGCGCCACCCAGCAAAAGCATGATGCAGCGTGCATGTGCGCTTGGTTTGCTTAATTTCGGTACCACCACTATTTTAAACCCTGGATATAGCAATGATGATCTTGCAGCACTTTCTATTATTGAATCTTTGGGGGCAACTGTACAAAAAAACAATGATTCAATTGTTATCATCAGCAACGGAAAGGTAAATCCCAAACCGGATATTTTCTGCGGCGAAAGTGGATTATCATTCCGACTATTTTCAATCGTTGCTGCTATCGGATCAAATGAATTTACAATTACAGGTACTGGCTCATTATTATCCAGAGACATGGACACCTTAATTGAGGTGTTGCATTCTTTTGAAGTTAAGGTGTCGTCTAATCATGGCCGTTTGCCATTTAAAATTAATGGTCCCATTGTGTCCAAAGACATTTCAATAGATGGCAGCAAAAGCTCTCAATATTTAACTGGATTATTGATTGCATTGGGCAGTTCAACTGAAGAGCCTGTAACCATTAATGTTGAAAATTTAGTAAGCAAACCTTACATTGATTTAACCCTCGATATGATGCAATTTTTCGGGTACGATATTACACATGAAGGGTATCAGCAATTTCACATTAACCCCAAAAAAAATCAAGAGAAAAATATTGAAATTTCTATTGAAGGTGATTGGAGCTCTACAGCGTTCTTTTTTGTAGCCGGGGCAATTCATGGAGATATTAATATTTCCGAATTAAACATCAATTCCAAACAAGCAGATAGAAGGATTTTAGACGTGATGGATTTAGCTGGTGTAAATTATAATGTTTCAAATCAAACAATTCAAATTTCAAAGACCAATCAATTAAAAGCTTTTGACTTCGACGCAACTGACTGTCCTGATTTATTTCCGGCACTCGTTGTGCTTGCAATGCATTGTAAGGGCGATTCCTCCATCAAAGGCGTTAAGCGATTAATTAATAAAGAAAGCAATCGTGCATTTACATTACAAACAGTTTTCACACAAATGGGCGGCATCGTTGACATTGAAGAAGATATCATGATCGTAAAAGGGGAAGCATCATTAAATGGAGTTGAGGTGGCTTCGCATCATGATCATCGAATTGCGATGGCGATTTCCATTGCAGCATTATCAGCCCATGGAGAAACGAATATTACAGAAGCTGATGCTATCTATAAATCATTTCCCGAATTTTATGATAAACTAAAATTGTTGGGTTGTTCATTATCTTTAATCAAATAATTTTTCATGAATAGTTTTGGCAGAAATTTCCGCGTACATATTTTCGGCGAATCGCACGGACCAATGGTGGGCATTACAATTGATGGTTGTTTGCCAGGAATACCCATTTCTGAATCAGATTTTGCTGATGATTTAAACAGGAGAAAGGGTGGAGTAGTAGCAGGAACAACTTCTCGAACCGAAACCGATACACCTATTTTTTTATCGGGTGTATTTAATGGATTTACAACTGGCGCACCATTAACCGTAGCTTTTGAAAATAACAATACACAATCAAAAGATTATAATACAATACGTAATATTCCAAGGCCTGGACATGCCGATTTTGTGGCTACAAAAAAGTTTAATGGTTTTGAAGATTACAGAGGTGGCGGACATTTTAGCGGTAGACTAACGGTATGCTTAGTAGCAGCGGGTGTGGTTGCAAAAAAAATGATTGCAAAAAAAACGGAACAATCTCCTATCCAAATTTCTGCAGACATTTTAGAAGTTGGTGGAGAAGCAGATGTTGAAAAAGCAATCGAATTGGCGATAGAAAATCAAGATAGTATTGGAGGGATAATTGGATGTAAGGTTAAAAATTTACCCATTGGAAATGGTTCTCCATTTTTTGATTCTATTGAATCGTTAATTAGTCATGCGGTGTTTTCTATTCCAGCCATAAAAGGAATTGAATTTGGTTCGGGATTTTCGGCAGCAAAAATGATAGGGAGTGAACATAATGATTCCATAATAAATGAATCAGGTGAAACATCAAGCAATCATGCTGGTGGTATCTCTGGTGGTTTATCCAATGGGAATGATATTGAATTTAGGGTGGTTGTAAAGCCCACTTCTTCAACGCCAAAAATGCAGGAGTCTTATAATATTGTTACCAATAAAATTGAAGAGTTTGCCATCAAAGGCCGACATGATTTATGTATTGCATTACGCGTTCCTCCGGTGTTAGAGGCCGTAACGGCTTTGGTTGTTGCGGATTTATTGATGATGGGGTAAGGGGTGAAGGGTTTCGCATGCGCGAAATTTTTTGAAAAACGAAGACACGAAGGCACGAAGTTTTTTTAAAAAATGATGCTCTTAAATTGAAAATTCTTTTAAACTTTTAAAAATTCTCTACGAGAATTATTTTTTTAACACAAAGTCACGAAGACACAAAGGCACGAAGTTTTTTTACAAAAATGCTAATAAATGGAAAATACTTCCAACCTTAAACCATTAAACACTTAAACCAGCGAAGTGTTTTAACCCACATTGCAGCTAACCACTCGAAGAACTCCATAAACATTGATCTTTAAAATTTTTGAGTGTTGTTTTGTGTACTACAGATTTTCGTTTTCGGAAGGGTTGA
>VFKL01000132.1 GCA_009885535.1 Chitinophagaceae bacterium
AGGAATAAAAAGTAAGGAATGGTCAAAATCAGCAAATAATAAAAGGGCATAAATCACACCCGTTTATTGAACAAAGGCAATTTTTATGAATTTATACGCTTGTCTAAAATAGGATTCAGTAGCAAAAAAACTTTCTGTTATAGTTTTTGATTAAATCGTTCTTGAATTTCGTTTGCCGTCTTCATTATTTCTGAAAATGTCGGCACATTACCATACATCATTTCCTTGATCATGTCTTCATAGTCATTCTGCAATGCCGTAAATACGGATGCTGTCGGGATGATTGAAATACGACCAATACAAAGGGTATCGTAATCAAAATGCCTGAGTCTAGAATACGATATTCTATGCTCAATGATGTCCTCAATAAATTGATTGTTATCTAATGCTTTTGAATATTCGGGCAAATGATTAATTCGAAACAAGTCGTAATAGTGACGAGACATTCTGTAGGTCCTCATTTTACTTTCATCCTCACGATTATATTCTTCATGCAACAACAAGATTTTTTCAATTAGAGTTCTATTAGGTTGAATAGACGTTACCGGAAATTTTTCCTCTCCATAAATCTCATTGGGAAAATAATGATTTAATAAGGAATGCATTTGTCGGCTATCGTTAGGCTCTCTCCGCGAACGAACACTAAATTCAATTTTTACTCTATCCGGCAAATAGGGATTAGGATCAAACAAAGACTTATAATTTACATAAATTGTTTGTGGATCTGTATCAGGCATATCTGCTTTTATAGCTTCCACTTCAATAGAATAAAGTTGCTCCGAAATTTTAAGTTTTACAAACTGTTCTTTAAGTTCATTTGTAATTTCATTGCTTGTAAATAAGCATCCTGTTCTCCTTAACTGCTCTACAAATGTTTTTGAAGGATTGTCAATGTACTTTTTTCCAAATGCTTCTGAACTTAAGGCAATATCAATATCTTCTGAAAATCGATCTATTATTCCCCACCCTTTACTTAATGAGGTTCCACCCTTGAATGCAAAGTATGGTGCATACTTTGAAGTAAATAATAATTGCAATACAAGCGTTACCCACCAATCTTTTTCAATAGCCTTGGGGGTAATTCCAGACTTTATTGAAGCTTGATTTAATGATGTTCGTCGAGAATCATCATCCAATTTATGAAGCCAACCAATCATATCTTTTGATTTATAAAATTCTTAATAACGAAATCACTTATTCTTGCAGGTGCTAATTTTAAATCATGCTTTAATTTTTTTTCATCCTCTTTTTTAAGCAAGTTGATTATTTTATTTATATCCGATTTTGAAAGATTATTTAAGTCCAACTCTTCTAAACCCAAAAAAAGCAAACTGGTAATTGTACCAATCATTGCTAATTTTTTTGTGGTAGTTGGTTGAAAAACAATTGAGCTTTTCCCAAAGGAGATATTTTTTTTAGTACCATTGGTTAGATACACCATTTTCATAGGTACTTGAGTTGAAAGACCAATTTTATTTAAAGCATATTGACCGGTAGGCATGATTTTGACATGATCTTTTTTAGCCAAGGTCACTGCAATCTCTTCCATAGAAGGAAGTACATCTCCAAATACTTTATCGTGAATAGGTGTCGCATAAATACCTTGCCCCATCCGTACAAGTACTTTTTGCTCTACCAATCGAGAGAGCGCTTTTCTTATAGCAGTAGAAGTTCCTAAGTCCTTAAAATCAGATGGCAAAAAAATCTGCCCTGGCTTTGCACGCTTAACCTTTGTTTCAATTTGGCTATTTATAGATTCATTCATGTCACAAATATACATATTTTTGTGACATACAAAAATAACCGATGTCACAATTATTCAAATTTAAATGACAAATCTACCAAAAGCCAAGTACTAAAAAAGGTTAGCCAATAATCTTTCTCAATAAATATTTCCGGCAAACCCATATGCTCCGAAGTTGCCCTTACAGCATCTTTATACAACTCAATATTTTCGTGTAATGTCATTGTAATCTTTTGTTTATCTAATGTTCCAAAATTCAGCAGCCTTCAAAATAGAATTATCAATTCCTAATTTATAAATAGTAATTGGATTTAAGCTTTTTTTCAATTTACTCAAATCTAACTTAGAATTCATTTGCTGCAAAATCGCTCCTAATACAGCCCTCACTCTTGGCGGATATTTCAATGCATATTTAAGAAGTGATGATTTATTTTTAGCGTCCATTTTATTTATCCTTTCTGAAATAATCAAAATAGCATTTTTAATATCAACATCAGGAATCGTTTTGATGTCTTTTATCGCATCTAAAATTCCAAGTAAAATATAGTTTTCATCAGTCACATCTACATACGCTATTACAGGTTTAGCATTAACTAATGTTGTTTTTACGACAATACGTTTTGAACGACTCGCAATTTGCAATTGCTTACCCACCTGAGTAGTCAATCCTAATTGATTGTATAAATAGTTCCCAGTAATGTAGGCGATTCTTTTTTTACCATCAAAGAGATATGATTTAAGCAATTCCTCTTGGTTAGGTTTTAAGATACCAAAGACCGTTTTTTTAGGCTTATAAAATTTACCCTTGGAAAGCTTTTGAATTATACCTTTCTTTTGTAAACGCTCAATAGCTTTTGCGGCAGATAAAAATTGATTTTCCCCAATCTTCAAATCGGCATACCCAAATACCCGATCATCAGGAATCTTTTCAAGCTGAAGCGATATGTTTTCAGAAATTTTCATTTTCACAAAGATAGGAGATATTAATTTTTTTGTCAAGTTTTTAATGCATTTAACTTGACTTTTTAATTTAAGGAAAAAACAATTTCAGAATAGAAATATGCTTTAAAAAATCGTGTAAATTTGGCTCAAAATAACGATATAAATAATTGATATTTAATTAGTTACACTATTTACCGATACAAAACTTTAAAACACTTACCAGTAAAGGATTTCAGAGGCGGGATACAAATGATGCACAGGAATAAAAAGCACTAAACAAAAACTGCAAGCTAAATTGTATAAAAAATTAAAGAGGTTTCAAAAGTTGAGTATTTTCCCAACCTCTGAAACCTCTTTAAACTATGAAACTTATTAAAACTAAAACTTCATCACCCTTACTGTCTTTACCTCTTTACCTTGTCTTACCTCTAGCATATAAGCGCCTGCTTTCAAATCTGATCCTAAGTTCACATTTGAATTTGATGATACTTTTACACTCTTGATAAAACGACCAGTAACATCCAATACTCTAACTACCGCCTCTTCTGCACCAGATGATTTCACCTGTACGTTGAATTGATTCGTTGTTGGATTTGGATATACTTTCACTTCCATTGAAGTTGGTAATGTGTTCGGCACTCTTGATGTTGATGTATTCTTCGCAATTGGAGGTACACAACCTGTTTTAATCACGTTTGATAATTTTTGTGCTTTGATTGCACTGTTACCACAACCATTTGTTGTGTAACGTAAACGAATACTATCTCCTGCGCCTGCTGCCGCATTGCTGCTATACGTTACCGTGATGATTCTTGAGTTTACTGTTCCTGAATCTATCGTTCCAGTTGATCCCACAGTTCCTGTTGGAGTTGACCATAAGTAACCGCTTGCAGCACCTGCTGAAGTAGTTGCGCCTGGTAATACTGATGGTGCTATGTAACGATACTTGCGTGCGTAACATACATCCGGTAACATTTGTTGAATCGTAATCGCTGTTGGTGCTAATGGTCCGCCTAACAACGTGTTCGTCAACTTAGCTGCTTTACGTAAACTGTTGCCACAACCTGCTGTGGTGTATAATACCCTTACGCTATCTCCAACACCTGCTGCTGCATTCGACGTGAAGGTTACCGTTAATACACGAGATGTCAAGCTTCCAGAATCAATAGTAGCATTTGCGCCTAATGTTCCAGTGAATGACCATAGATATCCGGTTGCAGCACCCGCTGTTGTTGATGCAGCTGGAAATGCTGATGTAGCATAACGGAATTTACGTGCTCCACAAACATTGGTTTGAATCGACGTAATGGTAACCGCTGATGGTGCTGCAGGTGCTACTAACGCTGTATTCGACAACTTGGCTGTTTTACGTAAACTGTTTCCACAATCTGATGTATAATACATTCTTACGCTATCCAATCCTGCTGCTGCATTCGAGGTAAACGTAACTGTAAATCTTTGGCTGTTTAAATCTCCTGAATCTATCGTCATCGTTGATGCTAATGACCCTACAAAATCCCATACATAACCTATCGCTGCGCCATTTGTGGTGCTTGCTAATGGTAAGTTTGGTGCTGAGTAACGATATCTTCTTGCGCCACATACATTCGTTTGTAATGGGGTAATCGTAACCGCTGTTGGTGCTGCTGGCTCTTTCAACGCCGTGTTCGTCAACTTAGCCGCTTTTGTTAAGCTATTGCCACAATCTGAAGTATAGTAGAACTTTATGCTATCACCTGTTGCTGCTGCTGCATTGCTGCTAAAGCTTACTACTATCTTCTGGGTATTTTCATCACCTGAATCTATCACTGCATACTCACCTAAGCTTCCTACAAAACTCCATACATATCCCGTTGCTGCTGCTGCTGTTGCACTTGATGCTGGTAATGCTGGTACTGAAAAACGATATACTCTGTTGCCACATACATTTGTGATTAATGGGGTAATGGTTATCGCTGTTGCTGCCGCCGGTACTGTTATCGCTACCAATGGCACTTTAACCTTAGCAACTGCACTGTTTCCTATGCATGATGTATATGCACAACGTACGCTATCTGTTCCTGCTGCTACATTGGTCAAGTATCTAACTACTATCACCCTTGATACGCTTATACCTGCTGCGTCAGCAGAATCTATAGCATATGTTGTTCCTAATCCATTGTGTAATGTAGTTCCTATAAATGACCAATCATATCCTGTACCCGTTGCTATGTTTGCCCCAGCTACTGCTACTGGTACTGAGTAACGTACTATTCTTGCACCACATGTATTCTGATTTACTATTGTTGCCGTTACTGCTGTTGGTGCCGCTGGTGCTGTTATCGCTGATGTAAATGGTACTTTAGCTTTTGCTATCGCTCCTGTTCCACATGCTGTTGTATATGCACAACGTACGCTATCTGTTCCTACTGCTCCATTAGTCAAATATGTAACTACGATTATTCTTGATTCACTCATAGTTGATGCATCCATAGAATCTACTGAATAGTTTGAACCATGAAGTGTTCCTACAAATGACCAATTATAACCAGTAGCCGCAGGTGTTGTACCTATTGCTGTTGTTGGATATGCAGGTACTGAGTAACGCACTTTTCTTGCACCACAGCTATTCTGATCAACGATTGTTGCCGTTACTGCTGCTGGTGCTAATGGCTGTGTTAACGCCGTAAGACCTATTTTAGACTTAGAGTACACTCCATATGTACAACCATCATTATAGTTGAAACGGAATTTAACGCTATCATTCGTAGCCGCTCCTGCATTGCTGCTATATAACACAACTATAACTCTCGAATCACTTGTTCCAGAATCAATAACTGCATTTTCTCCTAACACATCTCCTACAAACGACCACTCGTATGCAACTTGGCCTGCTGTTGTTGCTGCAACTGGTACTGAGTAACGCACAGTTCTTTCACCACATACATTGCTTACTAAGTTTGTAGTTGTAATTGTTGGCGCTGCTAATGGAGCCCATGCCGTATTTGTTAATTTAATCGCTCTGTTTGAACTGTTTCCACAACCACTAAATGCTCTTACTTTAACGCTATCAGTTGATCCTGCAGCTGCATTTGAAGCGAAAGTAACTACAATGATTCTTGAATTATTTACATCTCCAGAATCAACCGTCATACCCGATACGCCACCAACCGAGGTTGGTACGATCCATTTGTATCCTACAGCATTTGCTACCGCTGATGTAGAGAAACGATATTGTCTTGCTCCACAAATATTGTTAATCAAAGTTTGTGTTATCGCTGTTGGGGTAGTTGGCAACACACCAGAAATGGTTAACACCAACGTTGCTATCGAATCGCATCCTGCAGCATTTGTTAATGTTGATGTGTATGTTCCTGCAGCTGTAATGCTTTGACCATTCCAAATGTATGGTAAAACAGATGAACAAACAGCTAATGAAGAATTGCTGCTCGTTGGTTGATTTACAACCAAAATCAAGGTAACAATAGAATCACATCCTAAAGTATTCGTTAATGTATCAGTGTACGTTCCAGCAGCTGTAATGCTTTGGCCATTCCAAATGTATGGTAAAACAGATGAACAAACAGCTATTGAAGAACTGCTGCCTATTGATGTATCTGCAGTTACACTAACAGTTGAAGAGGCTGAGCCTGAACATGATGGAGAACTTACAGTATATGTGTATGTACCCACACCTGCCAGAGCTGGACTCCATGTACCGCCTGTTGCAGGCGTACCACCAAGTGCAGCAAATAATTGAGATTGTGTAACAGTAGCGCCATTGCATATCACTAATGTACCGTTGGTACCCGGATTAGGTGGCAGCACATTATCTGTACGAGTTGGTATCCTTTGTATCCTGCAATCCTGTGCCAATGGAGTTTCAGCGATACCAAAAGGTGTTGTGCTATACTGACTCTTCATATATTCGGCAAATGCATCCTGCTCAGAACCTGCAGTGGCAAAAGATGCAAGAGCAGGCCCTTGTGCCGGAACTGAATTCAAATCAACTCTATTCGTTACTAATGTATTGAATGGATAGCTATCTCCGCCACCGGCAAGGAAATTCAATGTAACCACCCTGAAAGTACGTGACAAATTACCGTATGTGGTACCATTAAGAACTAAAGTATCCACAATATTATTTCCTCCGGCATCAGTTATTACTGCATTTAAAATCCTTGAACCTGCTGGATTAGAGAAATTATAGCTGTATCTCACACCTGCTACCTGTGCAAACTGACCAGGTGTAGCCGAGGCTGTTGTTGCTGCTACTGCATGTTCAATTACAGACCTCAATCCGCTTGCTGTGAGTGTCACCAATGAAAGCTGGTTGTTGAATCGTAATGAGTTTTCAATATCTAATTGAGAAATATCACCAGATTGTTTACCCGCAGATGGATTTGCAATTGGAGGTGCAAGGGTTACATTGTCGCCAACTGCAATAACGTTACCAATGGCAGAACGGATACCGCCAGCATTTTTGATGGAGATAACAGTAGTAGAATCATAGAATTTAGCCATCCATAAATTTGCCTCGGCGGTTACATTTCCAAGATTGGTTTGTTCTGTGCGTACAATGTTTCTGCGTCCTTCAATGAATACAGATGTTTTACCAAATAAATTACCATCTTTTGCAATAATCACATTTCCGATAGCTGTAGATAATAATTGTACTTGATAACCACGGGTTCCTGCTGCAAAGGCATTACCAACATTGGCTCCCCATGCATCATTAACACCCTGATCATCTGCTGCATAAACTCCAGAAATCAATGGATTGATTGAGGAAGGTATCAACGTACCAGCCGCATCAAAATCAACTACTAATCTTCCTACATATTTATAATTCCCTTCGGTATTTATTAACGCTATTGTTTTTCCATCCAGGTCTGTTGTTAGGAATGGATAATTTTCTACAGCAACATCACCAGCACGTAGGCGATCATTTGAGTCAGCCATTAATGTGTTTGAACCTCCTGCCATGATGATATCCACACCACTTAATTTTCCAGCAAGTTCTTTCTCAAAATCAATTTGCTGCAAGTGTGATAGAAGGATAACCTTATTACATCCATTAGCTATTAAATCATTGATAACCGGTTGTAGTATACCTGCTAGAACGGTCATGTCATTGGCACCGCCCCCTACTACAGTTGTAGCACCAGGTGATGAAATAGCTGCCAATACTTGTGTAGTAGCACCAACAATACCAATTTTTTGACCACCTTTGGTAATGATGGTTGATGGAGCCAGTTTTAACTTATTGGTATTGCTAGAAACAGACTCAGTTGGATTTGATTGGAAAGATGTATTCTGCAATAAACGATTTGTTGTTGCAATGGCCGACAAATTACCATCTCCACTGAAATTAAGGTTGGCACTCAAGTAAGGGAATTGTGCGCCAAACCATGATCTAACGGTAGAAGATGAATTTGCACCACGTATAATATTTCTAACTTCAGTTGTTCCCAAATCAAACTCATGATTACCCAATGCAGAAGCTTCAATACCAATAAAGTTCATGATTGAAATATCTGCCCTTCCAATGCTTGGAAGTAAGTTTACTGAGCTGCTGTTAAAGGTTGTGTTGTAATAACTTTCATAAGCTGTTTTCAACGCAGCAGCAAGAGTTGGATCTTCACCGGAACTTAAGAAAGGACCAGGTATATAGTTGTCACCCGAAGATAGTTTAATTGTATTTGCATATGTTCCTTCAAGTGTGTCTACAATCGCAGCAAAACGAGGAGCGTCAGCTACCGCATCAACTGCAGCTTCAAAATCTGAAGCATGTAGTATTTGTAATGTAAATACAAAGTCGGAGATGGAAATATTCTGTGTAGTTGTTCCGTCTAAAACTATACCAGATGAAGGGTTACTGATGGTTAATGCAGCCGTTTCAGTAGGTTCTACCACATTGTCGTTTACAAGAGTAAATGTTACTAATCCTGTTGTTTGCCCATCAAGTATTGTAATGGTTGAGTCACTTAAATTGTAATCTCCTGCTGTGATGTTTGCTCCCGAAACACCCAATAAAACAGTTTGATTGCCGCACACTGGTGATGAAGCATTAGCAGTAACTGTAACAACTGTACCTGCTGTTTCTGAAGCCGTATTAGAACTTACCGAAAGATTTACTGTAGATGCCGGTATCGTTGTAACTGTAATTACAGCAGAAGTATCAACACATCCTGTTGAATTAAAAGTAACCAATCTGTATGAACCGATGCTTGTAGCATTATAAACAGAATCTGATGCTCCCGCTATTACTTCACCATTTTTTAACCATTGGCGGGTGTATGTAGCGTTATTGTCAATATTATATAGTTTCACAAAACTACCAGGACAAATAGATGTACTTCCATTATTTGCAATAGAAGCGATGCCAGGTGCAGTACATGTTGCTATTTCAAAAACAGAAAGTGTGCTACTGATTTCGTTTGAAAGCAACACAAGGTTTTTTCCGTTAGGGCTTTGTGATGCCGGTACAAAAATTATACCTTCAGAACCACGATCTCCACCTGAAGTAGTACGGTTATTTGCATAAGTTACATAGACAGGTGAAGTTGGATTGGTGATATCGTAAATCATTACACCGCCAATTCTTTCCAGACCAACAAATGCATAGGTTCTGCCAGCAATTTTACCTACAGTGATTCCTTCGGGCTCAGGCCCTTTATCGTCACTTCTATTTTTAACTGCTGTATTTGAAACCGTATTAGACATGTTGAAAAACTGGCTATAAGTAGGATTAGTTGAAGTAATTCTTTCCAAATCATCTTTGCTATCGTACACCAATGGGGTAACTGCATCAGGATTCCAAATAGAGAAAGAACGGCCACCAAGACAATAGATCTGATCAATATCTCCATCATTATCAGTATCTCCAAGTTTGTTGGTTACCGTTAGCCTACCCAATACTGCATTGTTTTTGATATCTGCAAAGTTGGGATAAGCTGTTGGATCAAGAGTTAGTGCATTAACCCTAGTTTCTTCACTGAAACCAGTATATGCTCTTGAATCACCTTCGTTCGCTGTTAACAAATACAAAGTCCCGCCTGAAGTATACTGAGTGATGGCATCTGGCTCATACATACCTTTTACATTAAAATTAGAAAGGTTGATACCAAAGGTTTGGTCAGACACATCAAATGGGTTGTTCACATTGCTGTGGTCTTTATAACCCAGCGGTATTAATTTAACGATAGTATTGTTTGATAAATCAAGCTCTACCAAAGCATTATTCTCTTGTAATGTAACCCAAGCCTTGCTATCGTCATCCGAAATAGTGATGTACTCAGGTTCAAAATCTTGAGCTGCTGTTGAAGGAACTGAGCCGGGTTGCGTAACACCATAAATTCTGATGCCTTGAGAACGCAATGCTGTTTCTTGTCCGTTATATGCTGTAAACCCAATAGTAGTTGCACTTGGAGAAGCAACTCCGCCACTTATATCAACAACAGTAATTGAACCAACAGGATCATTTGTATATGCTGCATTAGGTTCGCCTTCATTAGCAGTGTACACTTTAGTTCCTGAATGATTAAATGTTAACATATCAGGCATGGCACCTGCTGCTGCTTCACTAATGTATGTGCCATCGATATCGGTGAAAACCACTTTACCATTGGCTTGTTTATCCGTTAAGCCTTCAAGTGCTAATGCCACTTTTCCGTTAAATACATCAACACTGTTTATAGCGCCGTTGAATGGAGCAACACCCAAGTTGATGGAGTTGATTAATACTGGTGCTGATGGATTTGCAAAGTTGATAATATCCAATTTGTTAGCAACGCTATTGGCAACGAAAATACGCTTGCTTGCAGAATCAAACGCACTAATTTCTAAAGAGTTTGTACCTGATGCACCATTACTGAAACTAGAAACAGAACTCAGGCTAAGCTGGTTTGATGCTACTGGTGCTGTTTTGTCGTTGTCCTTTATGTATAAAGTTGATTGGGTATTGGAACCACCTACCGTTGCATTAACGGCATTGGTTGTTTTACAGATCACATATTCATCCGCCTCTGCTGTTGCATCGTCGTTAATGGTGAAATCAAAACTAAGTAACTGACCAACTGTTGTGTTGGCTGGGATATTCAACGTAACAGGTACTGAATAATCTGTTCCTCCACCTGTTGCAGTACTGTATGCCGAAACAGATAAGTCAACACTGCCAGCAACATTACCTGCTGTGGTCACCCTCATAAACACTTTTGCCGTTCCTGCACTTTCTAATGCTGTAGTATCCAAACGCACAAATGTTAATACAGTTGTAATATCGTTGTCGGTTATTGTAATATTTTGTGTTGTTGTTGTGCCTAAGGCTATTTCTGAAGAAGGGTTGCTGATGGTAAGCGTTGCCGTTTCGGTTCCTTCAACATCTGCATCATCAACCAATGTGAATGTTGCCGTTCCTGTAGTTGAACCATTAGGAATGGTAATGGTTGTATTTGAAAGATTGTAATCGCCTGAAGTAATGCCTGTTCCACTTACAGCGAGACTTACCGTTTGGTTTCCCGAAACAGTACTAGAAGCAGTAGCCGTTACCGTTACTACAGTTGCTGCCAATTCGGAACCTGAATTGGTGCTTACAGATAAGTTTACAGTTGGGGTAGATGGAAGGTCGTTATCGTTTATTATAATATTTTGTGTTGTTGTTGTGCCTAAAGCTATTCCTGAAGACGGGCTGCTGATGGTAAGCGTTGCTGTTTCTGTTCCTTCTACATCTGCATCATCAAGTATTGAAAAAGTTACTGAACCTGATGTTTGTCCATCTAAAATGGTAATTGTACTATTGCTTAATGTGTAGTCGGCCCCTGTAATTCCAGTACCACTCACATTTACACTTATTGTTTGATTGCCAGTTACAGCACCTGAAGCTGTAGCCGTAACCGTTATTATTGAAGCATCTGCTTCTGTTGCCACGTTTGAACTAACACTTAACTGAGCAGTTAAAGGACAATTAGCTGATATGCTAAAAGTCCAATCAGATGCTGCAATTGTTGTTGCACCTGTTGTGTTCCAATTTACAGTTGTTCTGCCAATGTTAGACAGAATAGAATCTCTGCAAGAAGTATAAACCGCTCCTGCTGTTGCATATCTTAATCCTGATCCTGAAGGTGTTATTGTTGAAAAACCTGAAGTTAATGAAGATGGAATCGCTCCAGCAGCCGTTCCTATTTTTGCGAAATAAATGAATGCATCAGGTGTAGTAGCTGTAATTGATGATGCTGTATAAACATAAAGTTCCTCAGCATTATTACTTAATCCAAATCCTGTTGTACTGCTCCAATCGTACGTTGTAGCACTAACCGAAGCTCCACCCCATGGCAATACGATTACTGTTCCTGCAGGAATTGATTGACCAGACTTTACTGTAAATGATGCTTCGCCTTCAGCAAGATCAGTGAAAGCAGTTGCGCCTGAAGCCAATTCATTATCGTTGATATAAAAAGTTGTTCCACTTGATAATGTTTTTGTTACAAGAATGGCGAAATTATCTGGAGCACCACTTGTATTGTAACCGATAATTGCAATATCACCTGCTGCTAAAGTTATTGGTGCTGAAGTAATATTTGCTGTTAATCCAGTAGGCTGTGATAATGTATAATTATTAGCTGCAGCACCTGTTAATGAATATCCACTAACGGTAACGGCTATCCCATTTCCAATTGCAGAAGATGCAAATGAAGCAGAAGGCGTTCCTGTTAATGAAACATTACTTAAATCGGATGCAACAACACCAGACAAAGCAGCTGTTCCGCTTAATGTTGCTGTTGTATTTCCATCAAATACTTTATTATTAACTGTTATTCCAGTGATTGTTAAATTTAATGCAGTGATACCTGCGCTTAATCCTGTAGGTTGAGTTAATGAATAGTTTGAAGCATTAGCACCGCCAAGTGTTAATGAAGCAGATACTTCAATTCCATTAGCAACATTTGCCGAAGCAAAACTACCCCCACCTGATACTGTAACAACATCGGCTCCAACAATACCTTCCAAAGTTGAGCCAGTGATTAATGCAGAAGTATTGCCATTGTAAATTTTATTTGAAGCAATCGCGCCAGTTACTGTTAATGCTTTTGGACTTACAGTTAACACTTGTGTAACATCTACTGCAGGATTGTAATTTTCGTTACCAAGTTGTGATGCAGTAATGGTTGCTGTTCCTACACCAATGATTGTAACTGTTGATCCTGAAACGGTTGCTACTGATGTGTTTGAACTTGTATATGTAACTGCCAATCCAGAACTTGCTGATGCTGTCAAATCAAAATTTGCTCCTCCATAAATTGATGGAGTAATAGCATTGAATGTTATGGTTTGATTTGATAAAGATGGCGAAGTAATGTTGGCCGTTAATCCTGTTGGCTGACTTAATAAATAATTTCCTGAAGCCGAACCACTAATTGTATAACCAGTAACCAAAACAGATATTGAATTTCCTATTGATGATGATGAGAAATTCGCATCTGGAGTACCACTTATAGAAACATTTGATAAATCATTCGTTTCTACCCCTACCAAAGATGCTGTTCCACTTAATGTAGCCGTTGTTGTTCCATCAAACAATTTATTATTTGCAGTCAACCCTGAAATGCTTATTGATTTTTGGTTCACTGAACTAGAGATGGTTGCCACATTTTGAGAAGTTGCGCCAGTACTACTAACAACTATATTGCCCGAATAAGGTGAAGCAGTAACAGTTGATGTTGCTTTTAATCTTACATAAATTGTAGTTGAAGCTAGTGTGCCTGATCCCGAAACAAAAATGCTATCGCCAATTCCTGAAGCGAAAACAGCGCTTGTAGATAATTCAAATCCTGTTGGAGCTTTAATGCCAAGTCCTGTTGTTAGGTCTGCTCCACTTACACTAAAGCTAGTAGAAGCTGATGCGGTTCCATAAGTTGTAGAAAGTGCAGAAAGTGTTCCTGAAACAGATAAAGTTGGCGTTGCAGCAGCTTTCGGAGCAAATGCAATTCCTTTTATCATTGTACCTGTTGCTGCAGTAAATAATGTTACATTACTAGCAGTTGTAATATTTATGGTTGTGTTGTACCCTGCAGCATCAATTAATTTAATTACAGAATTGGCTGTAGATGCACCTAAACCAGTTGTCACAAACAAATTCGCACCTGTTCCAGATTTTTCTACTGCCAATCCAAACCCACCAAACGAAGTTGTGTATGTTCCATTTGCTGTCCATGAACCGCTGACCAATGAATATTTTGAAATTGTTCCTGCAGTTGCAGAAGTAGCTTCAGTAGTATATAAAATATCATAAGTGCTGTTGCTTGCTGATGAAACCAAATAGAAATCAGTTTTATTTGAATTCCCAAGACTTAACCCAGATAATGCAGTATAAGAACCGCCGGTAGCTGCAGAAATAATTCCAACTGGTGCTGCTGTTGTAGATGCCGTAAGTGCATAAACAGTACCACCAAAAGCTTTTACAGAACGAATGTTTCCGCTAGGGCTAGCCGCTGTTGAAGTGTTGGTATAAAATCCTGATTGATCACCTATAAACCAATTTGAATTATTTAGGGATGTTGCACAACGAGTTTGTTGACCAGATGTGCCTGTATATTTTGTGGCCAACGCAACAGTTCCTGAACTATTTACGGTTACTACAGCTCTTGGAAGAAAAGTATTTGCATTAGATGCTGTATTTCCATCTACATTATGTCCTGTAAAACAAAACAAACTTCCGTCATTGGTATTTGCTGCATACAAAGTTGAAGATGCAGACCCTGAGACTCTTATTGCGTTTGTTCCTGTTCCAGGTATAGCAATAGTTTGTACGGCGGTTTGTGATGCTGTAGTTTTGTTGATCTCCACAACACTAGCAGTTGTATTGTTAGCAGACGCTGACGCAACAACAATAGCAAGATTGTTGCTATTGAAAGCGGTTTGCGCAATTCCTGATTGAACTTGTAAAAGAATCAAGATAATCAGGGATAAAGCTGAGAAAAATGTTTTTTTGGTTAGGCTGATTTGAAAATACTTTGATGACATGTTTTTTAATTTAGGCAGTAAATATATTTTCTAAATTTTGATCTAAATCTTCAAATTGATTTGTTAATATATATTTAATATGGGGATAACATTTTGTTTTTATTTTCTTAATATTAGCTTAAGAATTACATAACATTAGATTGTTAAGTATGAATTTGACAAAAAAATTTGTAATAATAAATCTACAAATAAGGTACAAATATTACCCAAAATTGCAAAAAAATAAATTTTCTGGACAAAAATGATAAAATGACAAAACCCTTACTAAGTAAGGGTTTCAATATGTTTTTGGTCTGTTTTTTAGGTGTTTGTTTTTGCCACTTACTTTCCGATACAAAACTTACTAAAAATATAATCCAACTTATCCTCGCTCGTTACCTCTCCAGTAATATCTCCCAAATGAAACAAACAACTACGAATTTCGATTGACAATAAATCACCCGGGATATTATTGTCTAGCCCTTCTTTTATGGATTTTAATGAGGCCTTCATTTGCAACAAAGCTTGTAAATGCCTCGAGTTTGTGACAATGGTATTGTCGGTATTTACAGCATTATTTACCGTTGATTGATACAAGGCTTCTTTTAATGATTCAATTCCTAGATTCTCTTTTGCTGAAATAGAAAATATTTCATCTGTAAAATC
>VFKL01000129.1 GCA_009885535.1 Chitinophagaceae bacterium
AAGCCTTGATGGAAGAGATCAATAAAATCGTTAAAAACGGCATTTCAGTTTCCGAATTAGAGAAAGTAAAAAACAAAGCAGAAAGCGCTTTGGCATTTGAAGATATGAGTTTGATGAATCGCGCTTCGAATATTGCGATGTATGAAAATTTAGGAGAAGCAGAATTGATAAACACTGAACTTTCGAAATATCAGGCGGTTACGGCAGAAGAAATTCTTCATCAGAGTAGAGAGATTTTTGATGAAAACAACTGCAATACCATGTATTATTTAAGCAACAATTAAAAAAAGAAATGAACAGAAAAATAGCACCACAAATAAAGGATGCAGTAGATTACACCCTTGCGTTAAAGCCTTACGAACATTATACCCTAGACAATGGTATTAATGTATATAGCATTGACGCGGGTGCACAGGAAGTGGTACAAATGGAAATGGTGTATTATGCAGGCAATTGTTATGATCCATTAAAAGGAATTGCAGCGGCCACAAATTTTCTTTTGAAGAATGGCACTACAAATAAAACCGCATTTCAAATCAATGAAGCCTTTGATTATTATGGTGGATATTGCAACCGTGCATGTTATAATGAAACGTCTGTAGTAACCTTACATAGTTTATCTAAACACGTAGATAAGTTACTGCCCATTTTGCACGAAATGCTTACTGATTCTGTGTTTTTACAAAAGGAGCTTGATATTTACAAACAAAATACAAAGCAACGATTAAAAGTAAATTTACAGAAAGCGGAGTTTGTAGCGGGTCGATTAATTGACAGTTACATTTATGGAGAGCATCATCCTTACGGCGTTTATACCAATCCGTTAGATATAGATGCATTGAACATTGAAGCTTGTAAAGCATTTTATCAGGAGTATTATATACATGGGAATTGTACCATTTTTGTGTCGGGTAAAATGCCTTTAAATTTCAAAGAAAGTTTGAATGCAGTATTTGGTCAATTGACAGTAAATAAAAAGCCGGTAATAAAACCAATTAATAAATCAATCCAAATAGAGCAACAGAAGTTTAGGATAGATATAGATCCAGATTCGGTGCAAGGTGCAATAAGAATTGCGATGCCATTTCCAAATCGACATCATCCAGACTTTAAAAAAGTGATGGTATTGAATACATTGTTTGGTGGGTTTTTTGGATCGCGATTGATGAGTAATATCAGGGAGGAAAAGGGCTATACTTATGGAATTTACAGCTATATACAAAATCACGTTCAGGAATCTGCTTGGGTGATAAGTACCGAAGCAGGTAAGGATGTATCTGAGGCTACAATAGAAGAGGTGTATAAAGAGATGCGCAGATTAAGAGAAGAAAAAATTGGCGACGAGGAATTGTTGTTGGTTCGTAATTATATGATTGGCGGTATTTTGGGTGAATTAGATGGCCCATTTCAGATTATGGCGAAATGGAAAAACATTATTTTGAATGACATGGATGAAAGTTATTTTTATGATTCTGTAAATGAAATAAAATCGGTGAATGCGGATCAGTTGATGGAGTTGGCGAATAAGTATTTGCGTCCGGAGAATTTCTGGGAGTTGGTGGTTTATTAGAGGTTTAAGGGTTTAAATCGCTACGCTGGTTTAATGGTTTAATTTGCTGCGCTGGTTTAAAGGTTGATTTTAGGATAGTTTCGCGCAAAGCACGCAAGGGAGCAAAGACGCGATTTAGGAATAAGAAATAAAAAAATAAGAAACAAAAAATAAGGAAGTGGAGTTCATATATTTTTGAAATCCAACCTATTGAACTTATTGAACTCATTGAACCTCTTTTCTGTTTATTTCCTCATATTTTCATTGTTATTTTCTTTCTTTTAAAAGTGTTTAAAAACAACTTCTACTTAAAAAGAATCTTGAATTTTATTGTTTAAAAATAATTCCCAATTTGGGAACATTTCTTATCTTTATAAAACAATAAATTTTGAGAGTGATTGCAAAAAAAACACTAAAAGATTTTTGGATTAAATACCCTGATTGTGAACAGCAATTGAAATCCTGGCATCAGGAAGCTGAAAAAGAATCTTGGGAGAGTCCGAATATTATAAAATTAAAATTTCCAACATCGAGTATTATATCAGACAATAGAATTGTGTTCAACATCAAGGGAAATAAATATCGATTGGTTGTAAAAATTAATTATGATTTTCAAATTATTTGGATAAGATTTATTGGTACACATGAACAATACAATAAAATCAACGCTAAAACAATTTAAAACGCTATCGTATGAAAATAATCAAAACAGAATCTGAATATAAATCAGCATTAATAAAATTAGAAAAGCTTTTTAGTGCAAAACCCAATACGCCCAAAGGAGATGAACTGGAATTATTGTCGTTATTGATTGAAAAATACGAACAAGAAAAATATCCCATAGATATGCCAGATCCAATAGAAGCCATAAAGTTTAGGATGGAGCAAATGGGCTACACTCAAAATGATTTGGCAAAAATAATTGGCTTAAAAAGTAGAGCCAGTGAAATATTGAATAGAAAACGACCACTCACGTTGGAGATGATCAGAAATTTACATGAGAAAATGAATATTCCAACACAGGTATTGATACAGGCGTATTGATGGGTTGGGGAGATTTGGAATAAATTAGTCTTTCAGTAAT
>VFKL01000067.1 GCA_009885535.1 Chitinophagaceae bacterium
AAATTAGTTTGCACCTAATTACGGATAGTCATTAATTTTCACTTATACATTTGGCTTTATAGAATACGCCTTGATTTTATATGTGTTATTATACCTTTTTTAATTAGTTTCATTCTTTGTCCTAAATAAATTTGCTTGAGATGAAGAAATTGCATTTGCACTAAGTACTAATTGGTGTAATGAGCAATTTTTTGTATTGATATTACATCCAGTTTTTTTGATTATGATTCAATAAAATAGCGACCAGAAAGAATAGCTTTTTTCTTCTTGTTTTTTTCTTCAATATTAAACAACGCTCTCAATTTGATGATTAAATCCATTTCTAAATCATCAATGCAAGTTTCTTTAATACAATTAATATTCATCTGAATAAAAACTGATGTTTTAATTGGGATCAGCAACAATTTACTATTCATTAAAATTTCTTGATTTATTGGAAAATTCTCGGCTGAATCATCAATATTGTAAAGTTTTCTAAGCAACCCATTAAAACCACCCACTTTTCTTGAATCAAAATGCTTTGCTAATCTTTCAATTAATGTGCAACTGGTTGCCTTTCCAACATAAAACGAATCGCTAAATTTAAAAACATACAATCCGTTTTCATTAATGCCTAAATTAGAATTTATGCCTTTTGCATACAACGAAAAACTCAAATCGCCTAAAGTAGGGCAATCCGTTTGATTAAAATGATTGTTGATTTTGCTCAAAAAATCATTATCTGCAACATGATTCCAATTTTGAATAAAAGGAGTATTTTGTGGATTCATCTGTTATATTGTTTTATTTATTCCCAAATTCCATTTGTCAATTTTGTAAAAAATATTGCTTGACTATTAAAACAACCTATAAATCAGCACTTTTTAGTCCACATTCTAAAAATTTTAACAAATATAAAAATTGAAATAGATTTCTTTTGGTTCATCTTGCTTCATTTTAGTTCATGTTGTTTCATATCGTTTCATGCTTGTAAATTTGTTTTAAAAAATATATGATTCCAAATCCTCAATTTGATCGTCTTAAAAAAGCATTAGAAAAAGAATCGGGAATTGTGATAAACTCTTTTTCACATTGTAAAAAACTTTCCGAATGGTTAAAGAAAAAAGAGGTGTTCATTTCTTATAGTACCTTATCCAGGTTATTTCAATTAACCAGTCAGCAATATCAAACCCATATTTCTACCCTAGATCAAATTTCAAAAGCCATCGGGTTTTATTCTTACGATCTTTTTTTGAAAATCACTGTTAACGAAGACTTCAACAATGTATTACTGAAGCAAGCTCAAATGCATCTTTATCTGCTCGAACATCAAAATAATCCCGTTAAATCGGCACAGTTTTTTCAAGAAAAAATTATTGAAAACCAAATTATTTACAAAAGTTTAGCGCAACCATTAGCCAAACAATTATTAAATGGACATAAAAAAAATTTACCTGCACTTAAATGGCTGGCAAAATCTCCCATTGGCAGAAAACATTTTTTTCAGTTTTTTGTAAACGAAGATGACTTATCTGGAATTTACACGCATTCGCTTACGAATCTTTATGATGTCTCTACCAAAAGCGAACAAGATCTAATTTTTTCAAAATTGTTTTATTTAAGAAAATCCATCTTAAAAAACCCAAGCCAATATAAAATTGTTAATAAAGAACTTGTTGAAATTGAAACAAATCAACTTCATTTGCAAAACCTTCATTTGTTTTCTAGATACACTGAAGTAAAATTATTAACGCATTTTTCTGAACACAAAAAAGTTGATTCCGAATTTTTGAATCAACACACCAAAATCATTCTAAATCATTTGAAAAGCAATACACCCAAAAATGAAATTATTGCCGCTCTTGGAAGATGGAATAGGGCGTTGATGTTAACCGGGAATCATGATATTAACGTACTTCCACATTCATGGATTCAAATTTGTATCAGCGAATTTTTTTATGGATTTCAGGATTTAGAATTTCAATCGCCTACTTATGCCTTTTTATCAAAACTAGAAGGTCTCAACATGGCTAAAAAAATTGTTCATTTCAATCAATGGGATAATGCCATTTTAACGTCTAGTCTTTTTTTGCAAACAAGCCAATATGTAAAGAATCATAAAAATTTTTATTTTAATAAACTTGGCATTAATCCCCTTTTCTTAAATAACTTAATCAAATAATTAACGTTGGCATTTTTTACAGCAAAACGAGAAAATTCAGCTTTTGTAATCATCATGGGGTTATTGCCTGGATCGAGTATGCTGATAGGTTTGAGGTTGTTTAGCGATTCTAATAATAGTTTTCCGGCTGCTCCTTTTTTTGTGCAAGGCATCATGGCAACTGCATTTGGAATTGTTTTTTTTGCAAACACTTGGACTAAATTGCCCATACAAACCGAACATGAATTTATTGGTTTAAGATACCAGGATCCATTTTCAACATTACTCTCCGTATTTAGAAGTTTTTTTCTTGGTTTGATAATTATTCCTTTGTTGATTGCCATCAGCATTCAATCTTTTATTGAAATCATTGGGTGTTTTGGATTTTCACAACATCAAATCATTTTTACCATTACAGGCGTTTTATTGTTGGGTGTTTGCTTCAATGATTTAAAAAAACGAATCAAAATTGATATGGTTATTGGTGTTTTAACGGTTGTGTTTATTTTAATTTATTTCATACACAACATGTTTAATCCACATCAAAATAATTTGATTCAAAAGGAAATTAAAAACGCTTTTATATCAACAACTTTTAAACAATACATTCCTTACATTTTTTTTCTTTGGTGGTTTGCAACAATTGTAGATATGCCAGACATGAGGAGTCAAAAACTGCTTACGTTAAAAAATAATAAAGATGGAAGAATTGTGATGTTAATCGCTTCAGGATTGTCTTTTTTATTACAAGGTTTATTTTGGGCTTACCCTATTTATTTATCAAATTATAACAGTTGGTGCTGGATAGAAATGGCTTTTTTTGTGATGATTTTGTTGAATGTCATACAATCAATTCTGAGTCTTAATCATTGGGCAGGCAGTTTAATCACATCAGGGATTGCAAATTTTTATCCAGCATTTAAGGATAAAAAGAGTTTTTCATTGCCTTTGTTAATGTTGCATATTTTGCTTTGTTTAGCTTGGCTTTTGTTTAAACAATCTACTTCTAGTTTGATATTTGAATTGGTATCATTTACAGCAGGTGTAGGTCCATTGTATATTTTAAGATGGGTTTGGCCAAAAGTAAATGCATTAGCCAATTTTATTGCCATGTTTTGCGCGCCAATTTATTTTATGATTTGGAAATGGCTTTCTGCACAAGAACTCATATTAACCGAATTAAATAAATTTATTCAGGAACCATTTCTTCAAAGTATTGCGGTGGTAGGTATATTGAATGTACTAACATGGTTGATTGTAATATTTTTTTATAAAAACAAGGAAGACGAAAATAAATCAATGTTGGTTATAAAAAATTATAACCTTGATGAAGCGTTTAAAAAACCAATGAATTGGATTTATTTTTTACTGGTTTGTGGATTATTTTTTGTGTTGATGTTTGGGCCATTGGTGTTAAAGGTGTAAAAGCCCCCTTCCCCAACCCTTCCCCCGAAAGGTGAAGGGAGTGTGATCATTCTAAACTTTAAAAAACTCAGAAGTATCAAGAAGCCAAAATCTGAAAATGCATCCAATCTTTTGAACTCATTGAACATATTGAACCTTTTGAAATTTTTCTTGACACGCAAAGGCACGAAGTTTTTTGTTTCACGCAAAGCTCGCAAAGGAGCAAGGACGCAAAGAGATTAAAGCAAAAGCGCAAAGAAAACGAAAATTCAAACTTTTTGAAACTCTTGAATTGGAAAATGCATAAACTCCCTTCTCCTTTTGGGGAAGGGTTGGGGATGGGGTTTTCAAACTGGAATATGCTTCCCAATCTTCCAACCTTTTGAACCCATTGATGATTAGTGAAATTTCTTTTGAATAGAGCGAGAAACAGAATGTGAATGAAGATAAAAGCTAGGACTAATTTAACGCTCTCGCTGTCATTTTCACTCTGACTTAAAATCGTCCCCCTTGGGGGATCGAGGGGGCCGAGCCACAAAAATAAACCGTCCTTAGAAAAAGACGGTTTATTACTTAACTAACCCAAAAAATACAACTGAATGAACGTTGCACTATTTTTTAAAAAGCATCTGCTTCATTGTGAGCTTAGCGTAAAACGAAGAACTTCGTTCCTTTGCGCCTTCGTGACTTTGTGTCAAAAAATGCTGCAAGCATTTCAGCAAATCAATTTTGCATCCACATAAATTACTGCGCTGCCATTTCTTTTATCTTCTCTCTGATTTTTCCTTCTATTTCATTTGCCATTCCTGGATTATCGATTAGCAATTGTTTTACAGATTCGCGGCCTTGTCCTAATTTATCCGAATTATAACTGAACCAACTGCCACTTTTTTGTACAATGGCCAATTCAACACCCATGTCAATAATCTCGCCTACTTTAGAAATTCCTTCTCCATATATAATGTCAAATTCTGCTTGACGGAATGGAGGCGCCACTTTATTTTTTACCACCTTTACTTTAATATGATTTCCTACGATCTCATCTCCATCTTTTATCTGTGCCATTCTACGAATATCCAAACGTACAGACGCATAAAATTTTAAGGCATTTCCTCCGGTTGTGGTTTCTGGATTTCCAAACATCACACCTATTTTCTCCCTCAACTGATTGATAAAAATGCAACAGCTATTTGTTTTAGAAATCGTTGCCGTTAATTTTCTCAATGCCTGACTCATCAATCTTGCATGTAAACCCATTTTACTATCTCCCATTTCTCCTTCTAACTCACTCTTTGGAACCAACGCCGCTACTGAATCTATAACCACAACATCCAAAGCACCAGATAATATTAATCTATCCGCAATCTCTAACGCTTGCTCTCCATAATCAGGTTGTGAAATCAACAAATTATCAATATCTACACCCAATTTTTGCGCATACCCACTATCAAAAGCATGCTCCGCATCTATAAACGCACATATGCCACCCTTTTTTTGTGCTTCCGCTATTATATGTATTGCCAATGTTGTTTTACCCGATGACTCTGGACCATAAATTTCTATTACACGCCCTTTTGGCAAACCCCCAATTCCTAATGCCACATCCAAACCAATTGATCCTGTTGAAATTACCCCTTGTTCCGTTACCGGCCTTTCATTCATCATCATTACAGAACCTTTTCCAAAGTCCTTGTCAATCTTGTCCATGGTAAGCTTTAACGCTTTTAATTTTTCTGTGTTGCTCATGTTTTTTGTTTTAATTGATGTATCTATTTTTTTTATTCGAATACAAAACTAAGGGGTTTAATTTATTTAAACTAATTTATTTAGCACAATTTACTAAGTTTTTTATACAAGATTTTTTGAGGGAAAAACGTTTGTACTGCGTTTTAAAAACACCCGTTTATATAAATTGTTCATTTGGATTATTAATTATTGCAGCTGCTTTGTA
>VFKL01000036.1 GCA_009885535.1 Chitinophagaceae bacterium
ATACATATTTTCCTGAATTCATAACTAAATGATTTCCAGTAAAATACGATTTTATTGAACCCAAAAAAATCAAATCGTCTTAGGTGCTATTTCCTCGCAAACTCAATACTGACAATACTTTCAAAGAACTAATGATGACAACAACGCAACGCTAGTGTAGTTTCATAACTTCTTATTTCAAATAGCTTATATTTTTTTTTGACGACATAAGGGTATCTTTCAATATTTCTTTGTGCATTTATAAAATAAAGTTGGATTAATGTAAACGCTATTAGGATTATTACAAGTAAGATTATTAGTATTTTCATTTTAGTATTTAACTGTTTTTATTTATGATGACTGCCATCTCTATTATCTACGAAATACATCTCGCCTGTCCAACTCAAACATAACACATTTTTAGAACTAGTCGTTATAAGCTGGTGATTAAATCGCAGATTATTTGGTGAGCTTTGGCTAAAGATTTACCAAACGCTCCACATCCTCCCAAAAGTTCGAACTCAAACCCGTTAGGACCACAAATGTTAATTTAGAAAACAATAATTGTTTCTTACAACAACCAATAAAATCCACATATTTTCAATTCTTATATTTTACATTACATTTGTAATATGAGTTCGTTAGTTCAAACAAAACCAGAATTATTAAATCTCTTGTTTCAAAACAGAGATACCATCAAATCATTCGGGGTAAAAGAACTTGGCTTATTTGGTTCCTTCGTTTCAAACGAAAATATTAATAATGATAGCGACATTGATTTCTTGATTGATTTTTTACCCCATCAAAAAACTTACGACAATTATATTGGATTGGTTTTTTATTTAGAAGAACTTACCGGTAGAAAAATAGAATTAGTTACCAGAGCATCTTTAAGCCCATATATTGGTCCACACATTTTAAAACAAGTTGAAAATGTCGGTATCTAATATTGAGCTTATAAAACACATCTTTGATGAATGCGATTTTATTGCTACCTACACCAATGGTAAAGATTCAAATCAAGTTATAAATGATAAAGTATTAGTAAGAGCTCTGGAAAGAAGTATAGAAATTATTGGCGAAGCAGCCAATAAAATAGAAGACGAAATAGCCATTATAAAATTTTCAATAGCAACTCAAAATTATATTAAAGGCTATACCATGTGACCAAAATAAAACTAAATTAACACATGAATTTAAGCATCAATACCCTCACATAGAATGGAGAAAAATGGCGGCTACTAGAAATCAATTTATCCACCATTATTTCGGAATTGATTATGATATTTTTTGGGACATTATTGAAAATAAAATTCCCGATTTACATTTTTTTGTGAAAGAAATTTTAGACGAGCATTCAGCAAAGTAAACTTACTAAGAATAATAATAAATCCTCCTCCAAACACTTCGAACTCGAGCCCGTTAGGTCAACCCAACGAGAATTTTGGTCAATCTGTTTAGGTTGACCATTTTTATTTTCCGTTGAAATGTAGGATAGAAAAGAGATTGCGGAGAATAGACTGTTTACTCTTGGACAACTGCACTTAACCATCTGATTTGAGATATGCCAAAAAGTAGCTATTTATTGACAGGTTGTAGTGTCAAAACCCTCTTTCCAATAACTAACGCTGCAAATACCTGTTGCACAGTTTGATGTAAGTTTCATACGATTACAATTGCAATCAAACTCAGCTAAAGATTTTAAATAACTTGACGAACCAAACTTCTGCACCAGGGAATCGCCCTCCATCCACCATTTTTGTTGATCCGGAATGAAATTGGAATCGGCAATTGTTCCGAACTGTCCACCAGGTGTAGTCTGGTAAAAAGTATACTTCAGACTATCTTTAAACTCATATAATGTGTTTCCCAATGGGTGGATCCATCTTCCTTCAATTGAACAAGTTGGATTGCTTACAACAGGTTGTGTATCTTTTTTACAAGACAACACAAATAAAAGGGCACCAAAAAATGTAAAAAGTAAAATTTTTCTCATTTTATAATTTTTTAATAAAGACAAACAATGCTGTGAATATAAGTCTTTTCCAATCAGATTATTTCACGTGTAGCAGTGAAATTTGGGCATTTTACTACGAATAAATATGAATTGGAGTTAATTAACCTTGATTTACTAAAGTAGCGTTTTTGTTTAAATAATAATTGCAAGTTCGATTTGATGTTTTTACCGACTCAACATCTGTAATTGTCCAATGAAATTACCCCAAACAGTTGTCATATCGGCATTATAATAGAAAAAATAGTGCTTTTGCTAAAGATTTACCAAGCTCTTCACATCCTCCCAAAAGTTCGAACTCAAGCCAGTTAGGACCACTAATGTTATTTTTGAAAACAATATTTATGCTCACAAGGACCGGGATTGAAATATTATTACCTAACTGTTTATGCTTTATCTCAACAACCCAATATTACGGTAGCTCAAAATCAAGTAACAATGGATTATTTAAAAACAGCAATAAGTAATATTACACTTGATACATCAATGATTAAGGTGGGTTATGCAAGGCCGTAATTTTTAAAATCAAAGAAATTCGAAGGAATTAAACTAAATTCCCTTCTAATAGAAAAAATTACAACACCTTCATTTTTAATATAACAACATCATGAGTAAATTCATCTGCACAATACTTATCTTAATTTTTACAATCGCCTTCAACACGTTATTATTAGCACATCCAGAAGGTCATTACAAAAAAAGCGATTTGTCGAGTTTACATCATTGGAATTTAAATTGCAATAGTCAACAAGTAATTGGAAATTTTTTGATGCAAAGAAATGATTTGATTGTAGTTGAAGGAATTGAAGGAAAGATGTGGAGTATCAAAATGAATCAACTTGATAATGTAGATCAGGCTTATGCAAATGCCGAGATTATAAAAATAAATCGATTAAATGGGTTTAATGGTTTGAATAAAAACTCAAATCATTCGAGTAATTATTTTATGTATTTATTGATTTTTGGAGGAATGGCAATAACGTTTTACGGGTTAAGTATTTATGCGTCGCGTAAAAAAATGAATACGAATTTAAGGCTAGCATTTTCTTCTTTATCCGTTTTTGCCATTATTTTATTTTTTGTTTCATGTAAAAAAGATACCCCCAATAATGGAAATGGCAACAATGTAGTTACAGGCATTCCAAAAACCACAAGCAGTTTTATTGATTCAGCTTTCACTCCCTATAAACCAAAAATTTCCACCAATTGGGATACTACTTATTTCTATGTTTCTTCAACTGGCATTCCTAATCACAATATGATGGTGGGTATTAGTAGTTGGCAACAACAAGTTCCTATTCCACAAAATTACTCTGGTACAAATCATTGGAGCATTCCATTACAACCTGTTTATGCCACAACGCCAATGAGTACAAGAACAAATTTCATGAAAGGTGCGGTTGCCATTGCAGTAAATGGTATTCCTATATTCAACGCGTTAAATAACCGTGGTGAAGATTCTTACCTTATCGGCGAATTGGATCAGTGGGGAGGTCATTGTGGAAAAGGCGATGATTATCATTATCATGCAGCCCCTTTAAGTTTGTCAACTACCTCTGGTTTAAAACCAATCGCTTTTGCGCTTGATGGATTTGCTGTGTATGGAGCTAAGGAACCCGATGGCACAATAATGCAAACGCTAGATACTTGTCATGGTCACATTTACAATAATGCTGTTTATCATTATCATGGCACATCGAATTACCCTTATGTTGTTGGTGCAATGAAAGGGAAAGTGGTTACTGACCCGACAACTCCAGCTCCCGAAAATCAAATTCTTCCACAAGCTTTTGCATATCCAATCAGACCAGCTTTAACTCCTTTGAGAAACGCCGTAATTACAGGATTTACAGCACCAAGTGCCAATGCATATAATTTAACCTATCAATTGGGCAATCGTTTCGGACTTGTAAATTACAACTGGACGACAAACGGAGTGTATCATTTTGAATTTATTGATACGGCAGGTGTAACCACCACTGCGAATTATTGATCATAATTTTTTGATGCATGTTTGACGTTGTAATTAGTTTTATCGAACTCGGCTTCAAACATATTATTCCACTTGGATTAGACCATATCTTATTTGTGTTGGGCTTATTTTTAGCTTCTACTAAAATCAAACCATTATTAATTCAAGCCACTTTTTTTACAACGGCACATACCATTTCATTGGTGTTGGTAGCCAATAAATTAATACTGCCGAATCCTAATATTATTGAACCTTTAATTTCTATTTCAATTGTCTTCATTGCTGTAGAAAATATTTTCATTACACAAATAAACTTTCGAAGATATTGGGTGATTTTTTTATTCGGATTAATTCATGGAATGGGTTTTGCCTCAGCTTTTGTAGAAACCAGCATTAACAATACTTACTTTTACACTTCCTTATTTTCTTTTAATGTTGGCGTTGAAATAGGTCAAGTTTTAATACTCCTTTTGGCATATTTTATTATAGGAAAACCTTATGCTGCAGAAATCTGGTACCGTAAAAAGATTGTTATTCCAACTTCTATTATAATAGCAATCATCGCTATTGGCTGGACATATAAAAGATTATTTCTGTAAGCTCATTAATCGTGTATAATCAAATATATTTACACCTCATTTCACTTGCAAATTATGAATATCAAAAAAACCAAGTCTTTCTTAATTACTGCATTTTTGTTAGCCATAATAGGACTTTTTCATTTCATTGGTGTTACTTATTTTGAATTAAAATCCGCTTACATAGAATCTGATAAAATTAAAATTTCAATAAAGAAATTATCCTTACTTCAAAAAATACAATCCGACATTCAAAGCTTAGAATCTTTTCAATATAATTTCATTATTGATAACAATGAAAAATACATTTTCAATTTTGAAAAAACAAAAATTGAACTTAATAAGAATATTGAATTGTTAGAAACGCTAATTGCTTCCGATGTTGATGAAAAAAGAATTTATTCAGCCTTGAAATTATCTATCGAAAAGAATTTATTATTTATACAAGAAGCGATTTCAACCAGAATAAGATTAGGACATGACGCTGCAAATGAAATGGTTTCTAGTGGACGTGGTTTTGAATTGATGAAAGATTATAAAAAACAGATTGACAATTTCAGAAAAACTAATATTAGCCAAATAGAAAATTCAAATAGCATAAACAACAAACTGCTAAATAACCGGTTTTTAATTATTAATGTGGGTTATGCAATTACAGTCCTATTTTTTGGATTAATGTTTTTTTGGGTTTTACGCGAATTAAATAAATTACGCTTACGAGAACGACTTCTTCAATTAAATAGTTCAATCTTATTAAACATTTACGACCCCATTATAACCACAGATAATGATTTTATAATTACAGACTGGAACTGTTACGCAGAGCATTTATTGGGTTACCATAAATCCGAGGTCATTGGCATAAGATTATCCGTGTTGTTAAAACCAGATTTTGAAAATAGCAATTCAGAAGAAGTACGTTCCAAAATAAAAGCAGATAAAAAATGGAACGGAAATTTAACTTGTGTAACAAAATCAGGTTCCCCTATTTTTGCAAATGCTTCAACTTCTCAATTTTATAATGAAAACAATGAAATTATTGGAACGGTAACTGTAATCAGAAATATTTCAAACCAAATAGACATCCAAAAAAACCTAGAAAAAGAAGTGGAAACAAAAATCAGTCAAATTAAACTGATGAATTCAAGGTTTGAGTTAATGATGGAAGCAACAGATGATGCGATATGGGATATGGAGTTTGGCAGCGATAAAATTTGGGGAAATAAAAAATACTTAAGTTATTTTAACAACATTGTTGATGAATATTTTTTTTACGATGAATTGCAATCTCGAATTCACCCAGAAGATTTAATTACACTAAACGACCTTATTGTAGATGCACTTGTTAATAAAAAAACGATATTTTATTTTAAATATAGGTTCAAAAAAAATGAAGGTGAGTGGCTAATATTGGTTAACAAATCAATTATTATTTACAACGAAAAAGGAGAGCCGACAAGATATGTAGGGTGCGTACAAAATATTACGGTTGAAGAAAAAATAAAACAACAACTTATTAATAAAAAAGATTGGACAGATGCGTTGTTAAATAGTTTGCCTGGGATTTTTTACATGTTTAATAAAGCGGGTAAATTTATACGATGGAATAATAACATTTTAGACATTACTGGGTATTCCAAAGAAGATATGCTTACGCTAAATCCGCTTGATTTTTTTGCTGTAGAAGAAAGGCAAATATTATTAGAAAAAATAAATGATGTTTTCCAAAAGGGATCTGAAAATATAGAAGCAAATTTATTGACTAAAGATGGGCGAAAAATTCCTTACTATTTTACAGGAATTTTTATAAAAATGGGTGATGAAGATTGCGCGATGGGTGTTGGAATAGATATTTCTGAACGAGTAAAGATTCAACAAGAATTGCGAAATTTGGCAACCGATTTGCAAAACATTAGAGAGGAAGAAAGAACCAGAATTTCAAGGGAAATACATGATGAGCTTGGCCAACAATTAACCGGATTGAAAATGAATATTTCATGGTTGAATAAAAAAATAACAAACGCAACTCCAGAAATTTCATCGCACATCAATCAAAGTATTGCACTTTCTGATCAAACTTTAAAAACAGTTCGAAGAATTGCGGCCCAACTCAGACCTAGTATTTTAGATGATTTGGGTCTTATATCTGCTTTAGAATGGGAATCAGATGAATTTCAAAATCGATATAATATTGAAGTTAATTTTATAGCAGAAAACATCACTTCAACATTATATCAAAAAATGTCAACAGCTATATTCAGGATATTTCAAGAGAGTTTGACGAATATTCTTAGGCACTCAAAAGCAACATTAGTTACCACTGTATTTGCTGAATTTGAAAACCAATTTACATTAAAAATCGAGGACAATGGAATAGGATTTGATGAAAAAACGGATAAAAGAATAAGGACTTTAGGATTGTTGGGGATGAAAGAAAGGGCTTTAATGATTGGTGGTACATTAACCATTAAAAGCACACCCAATAAAGGCACGATACTACTTTTACAAATACCTAAAACCAATGTACAAAATGCTTAATATTTTAATTGCAGATGACCATACGGTTGTTAGAAAAGGTATACAACAAATTTTGCAGGAAGGATTTCCCAATTGCAATATTGGTGAAGCAAAAGATGCAGAATCAATGATTGAACAAATCATTCAAAACAACTGGGATGTGGTTATAAGCGATTTATCTATGCCAGGCAGAAGTGGATTGGAAGCATTGCCACAAATTAAATTAATAAGACCCAAACTACCCGTTTTGATTTTGAGCATTCACTCCGAAGACCATTATGCAATCAGGGTTTTAAAAGCAGGTGCATGTGGTTATTTGAGTAAAGATTTGGCACCTGAAGAATTGGTTGATGCCGTTAAAAGGGTACTTACTGGAAAAAAATACATCACCCCAAATGTGGCAGAAAAACTAGCTTCTCAAGTGGATAAAAATGACAATAAGCCACTTCATCATATCCTTTCTGACCGGGAATTTTCAGTGCTTCAATTGCTGGCGTCTGGAAAAACAATTTCCGAAATTGCCGATTCTATGATTCTGAGCTTAACAACCGTAAGCACGTATCGGTCAAGAATATTAACCAAGATGAACATGAAAACAAATACTGCGCTTACTTTGTATGCACTCGAACATAATTTGATGCAGTCGTAGGGGTTGAGAATTACAAAACGTTACAACGGACACTTCTGATGGTAATCAATTATCTCAATCGGGATATGCGGAAATTGATAATCGGTATAATGAGCCGTTATTTCATCAAGCACTTCGTTTATTTCTTGAGGCGAATTTAATGTTACCAATCGATATCTAAATTCTTTAATCCCTGGAAGTCCTTTTAAATAATTGGTATAATGTCTGCGCATTTCATTGATGCCCACAATAGGACCTTTCCAATCAATAGATTTATGCAAATGCTTTTTACACACTTCAATCCTTTCGGCTAATGTTGGTGGAGCAAGTAAAGTCTGGTCTTTTAAATAGGCTTTTATTTCGCGAAAAATCCAAGGGTATCCAATGGCAGCGCGGCCTATCATTATCCCATCTACACCATACCTATTTTTGTATAACAACGCTTTTTGTGGACTATCAATGTCTCCATTCCCAAAAATCGGAATGTGAATTCGTGGATTGTTTTTCACCTTGGCGATTAAACTCCAATCTGCTTCTCCTTTATATAATTGCGCCCTTGTTCTTCCATGAATAGCCAATGCTTTCACGCCTATATCCTGCATGCGCTCCGCTACTTCTTCTATATTTTTTGATTGCTCATCCCAACCCAATCTTGTTTTTACCGTTACCGGCAAAGACGTGCTTTTTACAACTGCTTCTGTTAACCGTACCATCAAATCGATATCTTTTAATACACCTGCACCCGCTCCTTTACTCACCACTTTTTTTACCGGACAGCCAAAATTAATGTCCACCAAATCGGGATTTACGGTTTCGCATATTCTTGCGCTCATCGCCATCGCTTCTTCATCACCGCCAAATATTTGAATACCAAATGGACGTTCTTCCTCGCTAAAGTCCAATTTCTTCAAGCTCTTAATCGCATCGCGTATCAAGCCTTCGCTGCTAATAAATTCACTGTACATCAAATCGGCTCCATTGTCTTTACAAACAGCCCTAAAAGGAGGATCACTCACATCTTCCATAGGTGCAAGTAAAATCGGAAATTCAGGTAATTGTATATTGCCAATTTTGGGCATAGATAATTTGTATATTGCACACGAAATTACAGCTAATTAACTGCTTATGCAATACAAAAGCAATAAAGGTTTTTCAGGAACAGGACAACTGGGCGTTTTACTCCTACTTTTTGGCGCTTGTGCAATACTTGCAGGCATAGTTCAATTTGTTTTTGGTATGCAAATGGTTCCTGATCATACCGATTTTAATGGTTTGCAAAAAGCATTAGCCAAAGCTTTCAAAAAACCGGAAAACATCAATTTGATGCGTTGGATGCAGTTTTTTAGTACGTTCACACTCTTTTTTGTCCCTTCTTATATTTATTCTAGAATTTGTAATGGAAAAAATATTTTCTGGCTGGGATTCAGTAAATATATTAATGGCTTTCAAATTATGATTGGCTTTTTAATCATGTTCTCGGCCAATTTAATGGCAGAACCTTTAGCAGATTTGTCTAAATCATTGGTAGCACATTTACCCAAATTAAACGCAATGGCACTCAGTTTGGAAAATGCATATAATGAACAAGTTTCCATGTTTAGCAACGTAAATGGAGGCATTGATTTTTTATTGTCATTATTCATTATGGCATTTTTACCCGCGTTATTTGAAGAAGTTTTTTTTAGAGCGGTGATTCAAAATTTATTGGTCAATTGGTGGAAAAAACCAATTCTCGCCATTTTGGTTACTTCTATACTTTTTAGTTTAATTCATGGTTCGGTGTATTTGTTTTTAAGTCGAATTATTCTCGGTTTTGCACTTGGATTAATGTATTATAAATCGAAGAATATTTGGGTGAATATTATTGCACATTTTCTCAATAATGGCATAATCGTTACAATGATGTTCGTTTATTCCTTGCAACATAAAAAAATTGATTTAAATGAAGTTGAATTGAAAACAGGTTGGGGGTTTATGATTTTAGCAGGTGGATTTTTAATTCTTTTATTTAAAATATTTGATAAATACTCAGAAAATAACAAATTGAAAATTGAAAATAAAAGACAACAACATTTGTCAAAAGAATATACATAATCTTGTATTTTCTAACCATTTTGCATACTAAAAAGCTTTTCGCAATAATAAATTGTAGATACAATTTCGTATTATCAGCGTTAACTAAAAATTATCTTTTTCAATTCTGATAATTTACTCAACTCAAAAAATTACATTTGCCTCATAAATATATTAATATGGCTTTCAACACGATTTTTAAAATTTTTCTACCAAAAGACAAGATATTTTACCAGCTTTTTGAAAATGTTTCAACTGTATTGGTAAAAATGGGTGTAAAATTAGTGGCAGTTGTAAATGAAGATGACTACGAAAAGCGTCAGGCTTTAATTAAAGAAATAGAAGATATGGAGCATTTGAATGATGATTATACCCACCAGATTTTTACAGAATTGGGTAAGAATTTCATTACGCCATTTGATAGAGAAGATATCCATTATTTAGCTACTGCACTTGATGATATTGCGGATTATATATATGCTTCAGCAAAAAAAATAAATTTTTATCATGTTAACCCAAATGATGAAGGCATCAGAAAAATGGCCGATTTAATAACATTGGGTTGTAATCAGGTACATAATGCGGTAGTTGAAATAAGAGACATGAAAAATATGCGTAAAATCACAGACGCATTGGTGGCGATAAACAACATTGAAAATCAAGCAGATCATGTATTTGACATGAGTATTGAAAACCTTTTTGCCACAGAGCCTGATGCTAAAGAGGTTATTAAAAAAAGAGAGATTTATCAAGTAATGGAAATTGTAACTGATAAATGCGAAGATGTAGCCAATGTCATTGAATCTATTATTATTAAATATGCATAGCCCTAAAATAAATTAACCCATTATTTTAGTATAGATATAAAAACAATTTATGACATTATTGATAGTAATTGTAATACTTGCCTTAGTTTTTGATTACATAAATGGATTCCATGATGCTGCAAATTCAATTGCCACTGTAGTATCAACTAAAGTACTCACACCTACTCAAGCGGTGATTTGGGCAGCTACTTTTAATTTCGTTGCGTTTTTTCTTTTTCAAGATCATGCCGTTGCCAACACCATTGGTAAAACTGTACACGCGGAATACATTACGCTCCCTGTGATTTTTTCGGGATTGATTGCGGCTATTTTTTGGAACTTACTAACTTGGTGGTTCGGAATCCCTTCTTCCTCTTCCCACACTTTAATTGGTGGATTTGCCGGAGCTGCGATTACACACGCCATTTTAAAAAATGGATTTTCTACATTAGATACCATTATTGAAATAAAAAAGATTTCTGAAATTATATTATTTATTTTCCTTGCGCCTTTAATTGGTATGGCCATTTCTATTTTTATGACCATCGTTACCATTATTCAAAATTTCTGGCTTAAAATCGGCATAATTATAACGGTTTCCATTGTTACATGGTTTTTATTTGCACAATTTGAACAAAACAAATTAAAGGAAAACATTACCAAGTATTATAAAATTGAGGCCCTTAAAAAAGATGCTGAATTAGATCCGGCAAAAAAAATCAATTACATCCAAGCTCAAGAAAAAATTACGCTCATCGAGCCTTATCTAAAGCAATACAAATCTTTGGGTGCAGAAAAATTAACAGCAACTATAAAAGCGAAAGTGGATCGAAGTATAGACGATAATAAGTTCATTTCTGCAGTAAAAAAATCAGATAATTCCTTGATTGTAAATATCATTTTTGGCATGATAGTGATGTTTATTTTAGTATATTTTTATTCCGAAAAAATAAGTACCCCAACTGCTTACCGAACCGCTAACATGTTCAAAAAACTCCAGTTGCTCTCATCTGCAGCTTTCAGTATTGGTCATGGGGGTAATGATGCTCAAAAAGTAATGGGAATTATTGGCGCCGCTTTTGTAGCGTATAATAGTCAACGTTACGGCGATGTAGGTGCTGTGTTAAAAGAATTAACTTGGGTTCCATTAGCCTGTTATACAGCAATAGGATTAGGCACCATCAGCGGTGGTTGGAAAATCATCAAAACAATGGGGTCTAAAATCACTAAAGTAACACCGCTTGAAGGCGTTGCTGCCGAAACATCAGGTGCCTTAACTTTATTCATGACCGAACAAATGGGCATTCCAGTGAGTACAACACATACTATCACCGGTTCTATAATTGGCGTTGGCGCTACAAAACGTCTTTCCGCAGTGCGTTGGGGAGTAACCATTAGTTTGTTGTGGGCTTGGATTTTAACCATCCCAATTAGCGCTTTAGTGGCTGCCCTCATTTATGGATTAATTCATTTGTTTTTTCTTGGCGCTTAAATATTATTGCGCTCACCTCGTAGTTTTTCGTTTTCTTTGTACTTTATTTAGAAGCAAACTTTATTGCAAAAAATATTATGAACAAAATTTTAGTAACAGGCGGTTGCGGATTCATTGGTTCGCATACCATAGTTGATTTAATTCAAAATGGATTTGACGTAATTTCAGCAGACAATAACAGCAGAAGCAACGCCAATATTTTAGATGGAGTAGAACGCATTACTGGGAAAAAAATCAAAAATTATTTAGTTGATTTATGTGTGTTTGATGATACACATGCCATTTTTCAGGAAAACCCTGATATCGTTGGTATCATTCATTTTGCTGCATACAAAGCAGTTGGAGAATCTGTAGAACATCCTTTGCGCTATTTCGACAACAACATCAATTCTTTGATAAATATTTTACGCTGTTGCGAAGAATTTTCAATTCCAAATTTTGTGTTTTCTTCATCTTGTACCGTTTATGGTAATCCTGATGAAAGTCCGGTTACTGAAGAAACTCAAACCAAACTTGCCGAATCGCCTTATGGATTTACCAAACAAATGGGCGAACAAATTGTACAACAAACTGTAAACAGCAACAAAATTCAATCTATTTTATTAAGATATTTTAATCCAGTTGGCGCACATACTTCCATTGAAATTGGAGAATTGCCTATTGGAAAACCAGCAAACCTTGTTCCTGCTATAACACAAACTGCCATTGGAAAATTACCTCAGATGCAGGTTTTTGGAAACGATTATCCTACCCGTGATGGAAGTTGCGTTAGAGATTACATTCACGTATCTGATATTGCACATGCACATACATTAGCATTGAACTATTTGATTGCGCAAAAGAATACCCGTAATTGCGAA
>VFKL01000064.1 GCA_009885535.1 Chitinophagaceae bacterium
CGTATTTTATAGCAATATCTATAGCATCTCTTTTATCCATGTTTGAATGGTTTTAATTCTTTCAATCCAAATTTGAGTATACTCGTGAGTGCATAATTGTAGAAACTCCTTTTTGTAATCGTCGTATCTAGCATTTAAGTTAAAGGATGTAATTTGGTCGAGCCAATCAGAATGTTCGTCTGACAAGTCTAGACCAATTAACTCAGCTAATCTGTACAAATTATGAGTAAAGGGTGCATGCTCATTAAATCTTTTAACATACAGCGCTTTTAATAATTTCTCTGTTGAAATATGTCCGAGGAACAATGCCCATCCAAAAGATTTTGAATTATACAAAGTCAACATTGTGTTGAAATCATTATCTGAAGTTTCAATCCAATGTTTTATAATCTTATCTATGTCAAGATTTGATTTGTTATCACTCATTAATTCATTATTTTCTATTGTCAAATTTAAGAATTTTAATTGAGTGCTTCGGTAATGTTTCTTAACGGATTTGGGATTGAACAAATTTGTCATTTTCACCACAAACCTATATACGAAGAAGAAAATTTTGATTAAAAAAACCGTTTATAAAGAAAACAGAACAAGCACTTTTGCGTAACCTTTTTTACCCTACATTATTTTACTGCAGTTTAATGTCAAAGCGGCCTTCATTGATTTTTATTGAGTCGGTTGGAGCAAATTGATTAAATAACGTCCCAGAGAATTTACCTGATATGATTTTTGCGGTCGTGTCAAACTTTGTAATATTTAGTTCGAATGTTTCTCTTTCTTCCAATAGCTGATAATATATGTTATTGGTTATGTCTCTATAAGTATATTGTATATGCAAAGCGTTGTCTTTCTTCAAATGATAGATGCCGACACCCGAAAAATTCCTATCAAAGTTAAAATCGAAGCTTTCTCTACTTTTTACTCCGATCCCTTTGTATATTACTTTATCAGCAGAAAGGTCTAAACTAGCATTAAATGGTGTGTCGATTATGAAATATTTTGCTGATGGGTTTTCTCTACAACCTCCCAACTGTTTACAATATTTGCCATTTATAGTCCATACCTGCCCTCTAATTCTAGCCCCAAATGTATTTGCTCCGGTTTGAGTTTCAGCAGGCAGGGTGTTTAGTTCTACATCACTTTTATTGCAACCCCAAATTGATAAAATTGTAAGTATAATTAGTATTCGCATTGTAATTTTTTTGGTGAATAAATTAGTCATCTCAAAAATTCCACTTTCCTACCTAAACCAAATATAACCCAAATTTTAAAAATATATGATGATTTATTTTAGCGCATATTGACTAAAAAAAACCATCGTTACCACATCCTCCCAAAAAGCTAAAACTCAATACCATATTACCTTACACCTTATGTTTATTTTATCAAACAATCTTATTTTGATGATTGTCTTGAAAAGGATTTATTCGCTGGTCGGTTGAATTTCCTGTTATTGTTTGGTCTTCCGCCTTGAGATTGTTTTGGCGTTGGTGCAAACTTTCCCTGAGGTTTAAATTCAACATGATACAAATGCGTATTGTTTACCGGAATCGGCTTACCAATCAATTTTTGAATGTCTTTTAAGTATGCTACTTCTTCCTCTTCACAAAAAGAGAACGCAATACCGCTCAATCCGGCTCTACCGGTACGGCCTATACGATGTACATAGGTTTCTGGTATATTCGGCAATTCGTAATTGATAACGTGTGTAAGTTCATCCACATCAATACCTCTTGCAGCAATATCCGTAGCAACCAAAACACGTGTGGTTCTATCTTTAAAATTCGATAATGCGCGTTGGCGAGCGTTTTGTGATTTGTTGCCGTGAATCGCTTCAGCTTTGATATTTATTTTAATCAAATCCTTTACCACTTTATCCGCGCCGTGTTTGGTACGGGTAAATACAAGTGCAGATTTAATTTCTTTATCTTCTAAAATAAAATTCAACAACGATTTTTTATTTGCTTTATCTACATAAAACAAAGATTGTTGAATGGTATCTGCGGTTGAAGAAACCGGAGTAACTTCTACTTTTTCAGGTTCTGTTAAAATAGCATTTGCGAGCGATTGGATTTCCATTGGCATGGTTGCCGAAAAGAAAAGCGTTTGTCTTTTTTGTGGAAGCTTTGTGATAACGCGTTTTACATCATGCACAAAACCCATATCGAGCATACGATCGGCTTCATCCAATACGAAAATCTCAACATCTTTTAAATTAATAAATCCCTGATTCATTAAGTCGAGTAATCTACCTGGCGTAGCTACTAAAATATCTGTTCCGCGTTGTAAAGCTTGAGTTTGTGGCACTTGACTAACGCCGCCAAAAATTACCAATGGCTTCAATCGTAAATGACGACCATAAGCTTTGAAACTCTCTTCAATTTGAATAGCGAGCTCGCGTGTTGGCGTTAAAATTAATGCGCGAATGTTTTTCTCGGCGGGTCTTTGTGCAAAAGGTTTGCTCAACAATTGCAACATTGGAATAGCAAAAGCTGCTGTTTTACCAGTGCCTGTTTGTGCGCAACCCAATAAATCTTTTCCTTTTAAAATGATTGGAATGGATTTTTGCTGAATAGGTGTGGGAGACGTGTAGCCTTCCTCGTGGAGCGCATTTAAAATGGGCTCAATGATTTGAAGTTCTGTAAATAACAAAATTATAAGATTAAAAAATGAGTGCGGAAATGGAAATAAGCTCCATCATCAAAATAGGTTGCTGTATCAGCGATTATTGGGAAAATAAATTATCAATAAAACCGGCTTTGAGCCGCGGAATAGTTTAAAGATAGGCTTTATTGCTCAATTATAGAAGTTCTTTTTAATGTCCTACTTAAAATTATAAATCCAATAGTGCCCGAAATCACCGACGCAATCAATACCATCAGTTTTGCATTATTTGCTACCGTTTCATTTTTAAACGCAAGAATGGTAATAAATACAGACATGGTAAAACCTATGCCAGCTATACATCCTATGCCTAACATATGGCGCCAATTTAAGCCTTTGGGCAATTGACAAAATTTTAAAAGGGTAGCTAAATATGTAAATAAAAAAATGCCAAGGGGTTTACCAATGATTAATCCCAACGCTATGCCTAATGTATAATTTTCGGAAATGATTTGCGAAATGTTGGCGTTAAAAAATATGGAGGTATTGGCTAATGCAAATATTGGAAGTATAAAAAACGCAACTGGTTTGTGTAAAAGAGTTTGAAGGGAATATGCTTTAGAATCTTTGGCACCATTTTCAAAAGGAATTACGAATGCCAATAAAACCCCGGTGATTGTAGCATGAATTCCGGAGTGTAACATAAAATACCACATGGCTATTCCACCGATTAAATAAATGAAAAGTGATTTTACTTTAAGCTTGTTTAATATTATCAGTAGCGCATAAATACCAAGTGCTAAAAAAAGATTCATCCAAACTAAAGACGTGGTGTAAAAAAAACCAATGATGGCAATTGCGCCAAGGTCGTCGATTACAGCAAGTGCGGTAAGAAATATTTTTAATGAAACGGGAACGCGATTTCCCAATAAGGATAAAATCCCCAATGAAAAAGCAATATCGGTTGCCATCGGAATTCCAAAGCCAGATTGGGTTTCAGTACCAAAATTAAAAGCCAGATAAAAACAAGCCGGAACAAGCATTCCACCGATTGCCGCTAAAATTGGCAACATGGCTTCTCGTTTATTTGACAACTGCCCATACATCAATTCACGCTTCAATTCCAATCCAATGAGTAGAAAAAAGATCGACATCAATCCGTCGTTAATCCAATGTTCTACGCTTTCATTAAATAATTGAATTTGCCAAAAATGATGATACGCCTTTCCTAAATTAGAATTCGTTATTGTGAGCGAAAAAATTGTGGCAATAATTAGAACTATTCCAGTAGATTTTTCGCTTTTAAAAAATTGATTTATATACTTCGTTAAATTCATTTCTATTTAAAAATAATTTATTGAAATGAATTTCATAGTGATTGTGATTTGTTAAGGTACTATAACTGATGCGTATTTTTATTTTGCCTTCATTTCTTCCATTATTTTCAAAATCTTATCTAATTTCTCAATTTCAATTTTTGATAATTGTTTTTGTAGTGCTTCAATTTCAATTTTTGCTTCAATATTCGTTTTGTAATCCGCTTCAGCTTGTATTCGATCACGATCATTTTGACGATTTTGCGACATCATAATAATTGGCGCCGCATAAGCCGCTTGTGTAGAAAAAAGTAAATTCAACAATATAAACGGATATGGATCCCAATGTTTAAAATAGGCAATCACATTTATAATCATCCATATTACTACAATGATAGATTGATAAATAATAAATCGCCAAGAACCCATACCACTCGCTACTTTATCGGCTAATCGCTGACCAATTGTAGACGCTATCTCGTGTTCTTCGTGCCAAGTTGGTATATTTTTCATTTTATAATTTTATTTGAATGGGGAATTGATTTTACGAATTATGGCATAATGAGGTTTAATTTCTGCCAAAGGAAATAATCAATAAGTTTTAGATTTTAAAATTAATATTAATTAATCAGCATTAATTTAAAACCTTTAACCATTATTTAAAAGTTATTCAACTAAATTTGTCCGATAAGTTAAAATTTATGAGAAAGATTTCTGTAATGATTTTGGGCATTCTGTTTGCTTTTATTGGAAAAGCACAAATAAATCCGGCAACTGGAAAATTTAATTCTCCGGCTAAAGCTAATGATCATTTTATGATGCAAGTGAGTTCTGATCATTGGATGGATGCACCAGACAGCATTCAAACGAAAACAAAAAATAATTCGAGAGGGGTAAATGTTTATGCGATGTACGACAAGGCTTTTAAAGGAAATCCAAAGTTCAGCATTGCTTTTGGTGTTGGCATTGGAACCAGTAATATTTATTTTGATAAAATGAGTGTTAACATCAACGGCACAACGCCTCAATTGGGCTTTAATAATTTAGACACCGTTGCTCGTTTTAGCAAGTATAAAGTTTCTACAGCTTATGCAGAAATTCCGGTTGAATTCCGATTTTTTTCGAATCCTAAAAATCCAAATAAATCAATTAAAGTAGCATTAGGTGCCAAAGTGGGTACGTTGATAAACGCACATACAAAAGGAAAGACATTGTTAAATGGAGTGGGCACTACAATCAATCAGTTCTCTCAAAAAATCACTGCAAAAGGATATTTTAACACTACGCGTATTGCCGCTACCGCAAGAGTGGGATATGGCAATTTTTCAGTTTTTGGATCGTATAATTTAACGACCATGTTTAAAGAAAATGTTGCTGCCAATATTAAATTGCTACAATTTGGTCTTTGCATCAGTGGATTGTAAAAAATATTTCACAACGTTAAAAATCCCGCTCTTTTGCGGGGTTTTTTGTTTGCTGACGGCTTATCAACTATTTTTGCGACTTAATTCTTGTTACAAATATTATGAGCGACGAAATAAAACACGAATGCGGTTTGGCATTAATCAGATTGCGTAAACCTTTTAGTTATTATCAGCAAAAATATAACAACGTATTATATGGGTTAAACAAGCTGTATTTATTGATGGAAAAACAGCATAATCGTGGTCAAGATGGTGCTGGGGTTGCCGCAATTAAATTAGATTCTGAACCAGGTTATCCATTTTTATATCGGATTAGAAGCAATGCCCATCAACCCATTGCAGATTTGTTTGAAAAAATTGGACATGAAATTGCAGAAATAGAAAAATACCAACCCGAAATAAAACATCATCCCGGATTAATGAAAGGTCATATTAATGTGATGGGTGAATTGTTGTTGGGACATTTGCGTTATGGCACTCAGGGAAAAAACGATGTTGCTTTTTGTCACCCTTTTATAAAAAAAGACATCATCCCTGCGAGAAACATTGCATTAGCAGGAAATTTTAATTTAGTAAATACGGAAGAACTTTTTAAGCTAGTACAAATTGATGCGGATGCATTTCAGAAGCAAAGCGATTTAGCCGCAATGATGGAGGTGATTCATCATTATTTGGTAGAAGCCGATAAACAAAATCCAGGAGAAATAAGCATCGTTGATGTACTTAAAAAATCCGTACTATTGTTTGATGGCGGATTCAATTTTGCAGGAATTACAGGAGGAGGAGAATCATTTGTAGTACGCGATGCACATGGCATAAGACCTTCATACTATTATATTAGCGATGATGTGGTGGTTGCAGCAAGTGAAAGAGCAGCCATCAGAACTGCATTTAACCTTGAAGAAAATGAGGTAAAAGAATTGATGCCAGGAATGGGGTTAATTGTACATGAAAATGGCGACTATCAAATAGTACAAATTATAGAAGCCAAAGAAAGAAAGGCTTGTAGTTTTGAGCGCATATATTTCAGTCGTGGAAGTGATGAAAAGATTTATAGAGAAAGAATTGCTTTAGGATACAACCTCAGCAGTATTGTACTCAAC
>VFKL01000107.1 GCA_009885535.1 Chitinophagaceae bacterium
GCGAGAAACAGAATGTGAATGAAGAAAAAAGTCAAAAGTCAATTTTCGCTCTCATTCTCATTTTCGCGCTGACTTTTTAAACCTACCCCAACACATCCTGCATGATTTTCAACGTTTTCATTTGTCCAAAATCCTGAACATGTAATCCAAAGTATTGTTGAAATGCGGTGAGTAAAAGGCGACGGGTTTCTTTGTTTAAACGTATTTGATTCAATTCGGATGGGTGCATTACTTTTAATAACTCTGCGGTAATTAGTGCCAACTCGCCTTGTATAAAATGATTGTGTACGGGTTTGTAATCTGTAAAATATCCTTCTTGCAAATCCAAATAAATATCTTGATTAGATGCAGGATTATTTTTTAATGGTTGAATTTTAAATCCCAAAAAATAGGGAAGTTGCAACGAAAAGTATAAAGGGAAATTAGCAGCCACATTGATTTCTGAGTCATCTAAATTTAAAAAAGCGTCTTCACAAAAATAAAATAGATCGGGGTTGTTTTCGGGCTCTTTTAAAGTTTTGTAAATCAATTCAACTATAAAAATGGCAATGCTGTTTTTTACAACATCAGTTAAAATATAGTTGTATAGTTTAAACCAACTACATGATTTAATTCTTTGTAAACTTTTAAGTTCGTTGTGATATACTTCTAAATCAAGAATTGCTGCGGGTTGCAGCATAATGGCTTTGCTGTCTTTTTTTTGCGTTTTTCTAACGCCATTAATTAGATAAGTTTGCACACCAAACAACTCCGTTAAAATAGTGGCTATTACACTCGTTTCGCCATATTTAATGGTGCGCAATACTATTCCTTTGGTTTTGTGTGTCATTGGTTAATTAAAAAATCAAAATTAAAAATTCAAAAAAATTAAACTTGCAGGTACTACATTTTTTACTTTTTACTTTTTACTTTTCACTTTTTTTCACTTTTACTTACATTCATTATAATCCGAGATAAATCAACTTTCTTTGCAATTCAAAAAGCTGATAATACATCAATATTAAATCATTATGTGGCAGAAACTGGCAAAATTTGTTCTAAAAAACAAACTTATTTTATTAACCGCATTGGTTGTATCAACCATTGTGATGGGTTATTTCGCTTCGAAGGTTAAATTAAGTTATGAGTTTTCGCGAGCCATTCCAGTAGACAATATCAAATATCAAGAGAATGCCAATTTTAAAAAGATATTTGGCGAAGATGGAAATATGCTTGTGATTGGGGTGCAAACCAATACATTTTTTAGTGCACAGCATTTCACTGCTTATCAAAAGATGGGCGCAGAAATAAAAAAAGTCCATTGTGTTGAAAATGTGTTGAGCGTTCCAGATGCAATAATGTTGGTAAAAGATAGTGCTGGAGAAAAATTTATCCCTCAAAAAATATTTCCTTCAAATAGTATCGACATTAAGCAATTAGAAATGTCCAAAAATCAATTTTTGAATTTGCCATTTTATAAGTCGATGTTGTATAATGCCGATTCAGGTGCTTATTTGATGGCGGTAAAAATTAATAAATATTCGTTGAATTCGCCAGCTCGTGTAGCCATTGTAAATGGGATTATGCAGGCAACGGATGCGTATCAAAAATCTACTGGCGTAGAAGTACATTTGAGTGGTTTGCCATTAATACGTACTGTTGTGGCGGAACGTGTAAAAAAAGAAATGAACTTTTTTTTATGGGGTTCATTATTATTGAGTACGCTAATTTTATTGTTGTTTTTTAGATCTTTCAGTACAGCAATTATTTCATTGAGCGTGGTAATGATTGGGGTAATATGGACAGTAGCTATAATTTATTTGTGTGGATATAAAATCACTTTACTAACGGCATTAATTCCTTCATTGGTAGTGGTTATTGGTATTCCCAATTGTGTGTATTTTATCAATAAATATCATACCGCATATTTGCAACATGATGCCGAAAATTTGCAAGAAAGAAAAAACCATGCACTCATTGAAATGGTTAGTAAAATGGGTGTTGTAACCTTGTTTTGCAATATCACCGCTGCTATTGGTTTTGCTGTATTTGCATTTACAAAATCGGCCATTTTAAAAGAGTTTGGCGTGGTTTCGGGCATTAGCATTATGTTGATTTTTGTGATATCGTTTATTTTATTGCCTTCTGTTTTAAGCTATTTACCATCGCCCAAAAAGAATCAATTAAAGTATCTAGACAATAAATGGATCATTACAGTTTTGAATAAAATTGAAACGTGGATTTTCACACATACAAAATTTGTTTGGATCACAACAGGGCTAGTTGTATTGTTTTCAATAGTGGGCATATTGAAATTAAAATCGGTAGGATTTATTGTAGATGATTTGCCCAAAACGGATAAAGTTTACCTCGATTTAAAATTCTTCGAAAAAAATTTTAAAGGAATTATGCCACTTGAAATTATGGTGGATACGAAGAAAAGAAGGGGCGTAAAAAGAAAAGGGTTGAGCATTTTCAATCGTATTGATTCGCTATCAATGTATATCGCTTCGCAAAAAGAAATGAACAGGCCATTAAATGTATCAGAAGGATTAAAGTTTGCTACTCAAGCGTTTTATGATAATGATTCGATGAGTTATAGAATGCCATCAAATGAAGAAGGAGCGATTATTAACGATTTAATTGTGGCCTCAAAGGGAGAAGGTAATGGTGGTACAAATATGTTGAATGCCTTTATCGACAGTAGTTCGAGATACACCCGTATCAGTGTAAATATGGCTGACATTGGAACAGAGCGTTTGCCAAAAGTATTGGCAGGCATTCAGGAAAAGGCCAATCAATATTTTGATACGAGTTATCAAGTGACACTAACGGGCACGAGTATAACCTTTTTAGAAGGCAGCAAGTTTATCATCAATGGATTAAAAGAAAGTATATTCTGGGCGTTTTTATTAATTGCTTTATGTATGCTTTATTTGTTTAGGTCTTTTAAAATGTTGATTGTTTCTTTATTGCCAAATATTATTCCTTTGATGGTTACTGCCGGTGTGATGGGTTGGGTAGGTGTTCCACTGAAACCATCTACTGTATTGGTTTTTAGCGTTGCGCTGGGCATTGCTGTAGATATCACCATTCGGTTTTTGGTAAACTACCGACAGATATTGCCAATGTATAATAATGATGTAGAAATCACGGTGAAGCAAACGGTAAAGCAAACCGGATTGAGCATTATTTATACTTCATTGGTTTTGATGGCGGGATTTATCATTTTTTGTGGAAGCAGTTTTGGCGGCACATTTGCTTTAGGATGGCTTACTTCTATAACCTTGCTAGTAGCTACAATTACCAACCTGATTTTTTTACCAGTATTATTGGTTTTGTTTAATAAAAAAAGCAGCAATAAAAACTAAAAAGATTAAGCCTCGAATTGTCCCGAACCTTGTCTAATAACCTGCCAATCATCGGTTGAGCAATCTACAATGGTAGAAGGATGAATTCCGCCAATGCCACCATCAACCACCAAGTCTACTTTATCGCCCATATTTTGTTGAATAATTTCTGGATCGGTATAATCTTCTACAAAATCTCCTGGTAAAGAAGTGCTGATGATTGGATTACCAAGCGCCTCAATAATATGACTACAAATTACATTGTCGGGGATTCGTATACCAATAGTAGATTTTTTATTTTGTAATAATTTAGGCACTTGTTTGCTTGCTGGTAGTATAAATGTAAATGGTCCAGGCAAATGACTTTTTAGTGTTCTAAATAATGGCGTTTCAATATTTTTTGTGAAATCACTTAAGTGGCTAAGGTCTTTGCAAATAAAAGAAAGCTGCGCTTTTGAAGGGTTCAAATTTTTTAGTTGGCAAATTTTTTCGATAGCGGCAGGTTGAAAAATATCGCATCCCAATCCATAAATCGTATCGGTTGGATAAATAATAATACCACCAGATTTCAAACAATCTACAATTTGTTTGATCAAACGAGGTTGCGGATTAACGGGATGTACATTTATAATCATGACTACAAAATAATACAAATAAACTTCCTTAGCAATAATTTAGAACATTTATTAACCTACTTTTGCGGTGCTTAAAATTTAAAAACTTCTCGTATGTCATTAATAACAGTTGGAACAATGGCTTTTGATGCTATTGAAACCCCATTTGGAAAAGTAGATAAAATTGTTGGTGGATCTGCCACCTATGTAGCTTATGCAGCTAGCAATTTTGTTACGCCGATTAACCAGATTTCAATTATCGGATATGATTTTCCATCCGAAGAGTTGGAAGAAATGAAAAAGCGTGGCGTAAATATTGATGGCGTAGAAATGGTGTCTGATAAAAAATCATTTTTCTGGAGTGGCAAGTACCACATGGATATGAATTCTAGAGATACGTTGATTACAGATTTAAATGTATTGGAAGATTTCAACCCAATTGTTCCAGATAGTTATCAAGATAGTGAGTTCTTAATGTTGGGCAATTTGATGCCTAAATTACAATTGAGTGTTATTCAACAAATGAAAGTTCGTCCGAAACTAATCGTAATGGACACGATGAACTTTTGGATGGATATTGCTTTAGAAGATTTAAAAATTGTGTTGAAAGAAGTAGATGTGTTATTGGTAAATGACGCAGAAGCAAGACAATTGAGTGGTGAAGTATCATTGGTAAAAGCTGCAAATAAAATCTTAGCAATGGGACCTCGTTTTTTAATCATTAAAAAAGGAGAACATGGAGCATTATTGTTCCATGAAAAACATGTGTTTTTTGCGCCGGCATTGCCTTTAGAAGAAGTGTTTGATCCAACAGGAGCGGGCGATACATTCGCAGGTGGTTTTATCGGACATTTGGCAAAAACCAAAGACATCAGTTTTGAAAATATGAAAACGGCTATTATTGTAGGAAGTGCATTGGCAAGTTTTTGTGTGGAGAAATTTGGTCCAGATCGCATGAAAGAAATCACAAAATCAGATATCGACCAAAGAATAGCTCAATTTGTAGATTTGGTAAGTTTTGATATAGATTTAGTTTAATTATGCCCGAAATAATCATACTTTTTTTTGCCTGCAGATATAATGGCAAACTTGCTTTGAGAAAAGGACTTTCTCCGATAAAATGGAAACTCATCACCATTTTATTGTTTTTTATTTTCGAAATGATTGGCATGAATATATCAATGTACAGCCTCGGAAATCCTAAGATTGAAACGATGCAACAAAGCATTGAATTATTTACCAATCATCCAGAGTTTATTTTTATAAATTTATTTGTTGCTTTTGGAGGCTTTTTATTGGTGCGTTTTTACCTCGAAAAAAAGGATGATAAGGTGGAAGTTTAGGAGTATGGTTTAATATTTTAAACCCTTTCAGAGGTTCTAGATTTCGTTCCACATTTTCCATTTACAACTATACGTAATTTCTAATAACACATATCTTCAATTATTTTGGAATTGCGTTTGCATTACAAAAAATAAATCAACCTTAAAACCTTAAAACAGCGTAGCGATTTAAACCGTTAAATTAGCGAAGCAACCACACTCTGATTATAAACTCTGGATGATTTTTTTCAATGAAAAAATATTATTAAAAATATTTGGCTGTTTGATCTGGATACACGTAATATTGCAATATTACAAATCTTCCAAACAATAAACCGCTTTAAAAAATCAAAAAAAAATTAGCGAATTTCGTCCCACATTTTCCATTTACAACTGTACGTAATTTCTAATAACACATAACTTCAACCTTATTGGAAGTGCGTTTGAATTGCAAAATATGGATCAGCCTTAAACCCTTTAAACCAGCGTATCGATTTAAACCGTTAAACCTAAAAATAATGAATGACTTATTTTCTTTAAAAAACAAAATCATAGTTGTAACCGGTGGCACCGGCGTATTGGGCAAATCATTTGTAAAAGGAATTGCTGCTGCTGGTGGAACGGTGGTTATCATTGGTAGAGATATAAACAAAGCCAATCTCATTGCAGAAGAAATAATTTCTAGTGGTGGTAAAGCATTGCCCATTTCTGCAGATGTACTCAGTGAACAACAAATGGTTTCTGCAAGAGAAAAAATCGTATCAGCATATGGGAAAATTGATGGATTGGTCAATGCCGCTGGTGGAAATATTCCAGAAGGCGTATTACAAAATGATGCAGATATTTTTGACCTTAATATCGAAGGGATGAAAAATGCTTTGATATTGAATGTATGGGGTACCGTAATTCCTACACAAATATTTGGTGCAATTATGGCAAAAAATGGAGGTGGAAGCATTGTAAATATTTCTTCGGTTAGTCCAAAACGTGCACTCACAAAAGTATTGGGTTATAGTATGGGGAAAGCAGCTATTGATGCTTATAATCAATGGTTTGCAGTTGAAATGGCAAACCGATTAGGCGATACCATTCGAATGAATGCGCTAATGCCCGGATTTTTTTTGACCGAACAAAACAGAACGTTGCTCACCAATGCCGATGGCTCGTTAACAGAAAGAGGCAACTCAATTATTAGCCATACACCCTTTAAAAGATTTGGAAATCCTGATGAATTAATAGGTGCATTGGTATATTTGTTAAGCGACGCTTCAGCTTTTGTTACCGGCACACAGATAGCTGTGGATGGAGGGTTCAGCGTATTCAGCGGCGTATAAAATTCTAATTTATCAAAAAAATCAAATAGTTTATGTATCAAATGCAGCAAACGATGCGCTGGTATGGCCCCAATGACCCAGTGAGTTTATGGGATATCAAACAAGCAGGATGCACAGGTGTAGTTACAGCATTACACCATATTCCCAATGGAGAAATTTGGACGATTGAAGAAATCAACAAACGAAAAGTGGAAGTAGAATCTGCCGGCATGCAATGGTCGGTTGTAGAAAGTGTACCCGTTCATGAAGCCATAAAAACACAACATGGAAACTTTCAAAACTATATCGACAATTACAAACAAACGATAAGAAATTTAAGCGAGTGTGTTGTAAACATTGTTACCTATAATTTTATGCCAGTGATGGACTGGACCAGAACCAACCTCGCTTACGAAATGCCTGATAAATCGCTTGCCTTATTATTTGTAAAAGCAGAACTGGTCGCTTTTGATTTATTTATTTTAAAAAGAAAAAATGCAGCTGCTGATTACACCGAAAAAGAAATCGAAGCGGCAACTTCTCGTTTCAATCAAATGAACGATGCAGAAAAATCATTACTCAAAAACAACATCATAAAAGGATTGCCGGGAAGTGAGGAAAGCTTTACCATTGAAGCGTTTCAGTTGGCATTAGATACATACGATGGCATTGATTCAGAAAAACTACTTGCGCATTTGATTTATTTTTTACAAGAAATTATTCCTGTTGCAGATGCGTGCAATGTGCAGATGGTTATACATCCTGACGACCCTCCCTATTCATTGTTGGGTTTGCCTCGTGTGGTAAGTACGGCTGATGACGTTCAAAAAATAATAGCCGCCGTTCCTTCTTTAAATAATGGACTTTGTTTTTGTACCGGATCATTTGGTGTAAGGGCTGAAAATGATTTGCCTGCGATGGTAAAACAATTTGGGGATAGAATACACTTTCTTCATTTAAGAAATACGACTCGAAACGAGAAAGGTGATTTTTTTGAAGACAATCATTTAGAAGGAGACGCCGATATGTATGCGATAGTGAAAGAAATTGTAAGCATCATGCAAAATAGAAAAATATCCATCCCGATGCGCCCTGACCATGGCCATCAAATGTTGGATGATTTAAAAAAGAAAACCAATCCTGGGTATTCCGCAATTGGTAGATTAAGGGGATTGGCCGAAATAAGGGGACTTGAAATGGGCATTGTAAAAAGTATAATAACATCAAAATAAAAATCGAAAGGCAATGTAAAAAATACGTTGCTGATTGTGTAAAATATAAAATCCGAATATGATTATCAATGAAAATTTTCTGTTGCAAAATGAAACGGCAAAAAATTTATATCATGATTTTGCAAAAGACATGCCCATAATAGATTATCACAATCATTTGCCTCCGGATCAGATTGCATCAAACAAAAAATTTGAAACCTTAACCGAGATTTGGTTGAAAGGAGATCATTACAAATGGAGAGCCATGCGTGGATTGGCTGTAAACGAAAAATTCATCACTGGAAAGGAAACAACAAATGAAGAAAAATTTATGGCGTGGGCAACTTGTTTTCCTGAAATCATACGCAATCCATTGTTTCATTGGTCGCAATTGGAATTGAAAAATTCGTTTGGCGTAGAAGCATATTTGAACAAAGAAAATGCAATGAAAATATATCATCATTGCAATGAAATTTTAAAGCAAGAAACGCATACCACACAAGGAATTCTAAAATCATACAAAGTAGAAATGGTTGGAACAACGGATGACCCTTGTGATGATTTGGTACACCATAAAAAAATCAAAACGGACAACATTGGCATCAAAGTATTGCCATCATTCCGTCCAGATAAAGTATTCAACATTGGCAATCGAGATGCGTTTATGATGTATTTGCGTCAATTGGAAACCGTATGTGAGACGCCGATTACAACGTATAATCAATTGATTGAAGCGCTTGAAAAAAGGATGGATTATTTTCATGAACAAGGTGCGCGAATTTCTGATCATGGGCTAACAAAAATGCCGGACCAATTTGAAATGAGTCATTCGCTTGAAAAGGAATTCGAAGCATTTATTTTAGATACAAATGAAATCCCTTTTTCTGCACCCGAAAACTTTGCCGGAGCTGTATTGCTTGCCTTATGTAAAATGTATCATCAACGCGGTTGGGTACAACAATTTCATTTGGGGCCGCTTCGAAATACAAATTCAAGATTATTAAATTTACTGGGTGCGGATGCAGGAGTAGACAGCATTGGAGATTTTTCACAAGCGCAAGCATTAGCCAATTTTTTAAATGCTTTAGAAAAAGAAAACCAATTGGCTAAAACGATATTATACAATATCAACCCCGCTGATAATGATGTGTTTGCTGCCATGTGTTATAATTTCAATGATGGAATTACAAAAGGTAAAATACAATATGGATCTGGATGGTGGTTTTTAGATCAAAAAGATGGCATTGAAAAGCAATTAAACGCATTGTCTAATATGGGAACAGTGAGCACTTTTGTTGGTATGTTAACCGATAGCAGAAGTTTTTTATCTTACTCACGACATGAGTATTTTAGAAGGGTACTGTGTAATTTATTTGGAGATGAAATGGAGAAGGGCTTATTGCCAAATGATATGCTTTGGATGGGTACTGTTATTCAAAACATCTGTTATCATAATGCGAAGCAATATTTTAATTTGGGTTAAAGGAGTTTGCGTTAGAAATAATAGCAAACTGAACTTTAATTCGTTTCTCTTTGAACTTTCTTTTTTAACATTCAAAACATTCAAATTGGTATATACTTCCAACCTTTTAAACGTCTTGAACCTCTCAAACTTCATAAACCCCAAACACCTTCTCAACACGCGAAGCGTTTTACCCCGGCATTCTGGTAATATATTTCTCTATCTGTTTTATTTGATCTATAATTTGAGGCGTAGTAGGTTTATATGATTTTGCCTTTCTGAAAAACTCTTTTGCCGCACGAAACTCGCGTTTGTTCATCATAATAGAGCAAAGTTGTAAATAGGCAGCTGCATTGTTTTCATTATCGGGCAAACCCACTCTAATGGCCTGACGAATATACGCTTCCCCTTGTTTCATATCGCCTTTTTGAATACAAAGCATACCCAATTGAAGTTTGCTAGGCCCTTCAGCTTGTTGGGTTAATGTACCTCCCAATGAAAGTCCTTTTTTCATAAGCATTTCAGCACCTTCAAAATCTTTATTTGCCATGGCTAAATTGCCTTGAATGGTATAATAAACCGAACGAATGGGCTTTATTAATAATGCTGGAAACTTTATAGAGTCAACAATTCTTTTGGCTTCATCCATATCTCCAAGTTCCATAGCAGATTGAATTAAACGCATTGGACCTAAAAGGAAATGACCAACTATTGAAATAATAGCCAATAAATAAATAATAAAAGATGGCCAAAAACCGGACTCGATATTTATATAAATGGCTAATGCCAGTAAAAACAAACCCAACCAAAGGCGATACTTAATATATAATGTCAACCACTTCATAATAAAAAATTGAGCGCAAAGATAACGGAATCATTCAAATTAACATTATACGGCTTTTTAAAAAATTAAAAGTAAAAAGTAAAAAGAATTGTCATCAAATTTTATCTTTTAGTGTGTCATTTTACACATATATTACGATTACACATCTGTAATCGTCCAATGGAATTGTCCCAAACAGCTGTCATATCGGCATTATTCCAGAAAAAATAGAACTAAAAAGTAATTATAATTGGTATTACTTTAATATCTACAATCCTAAAAATTTTAATTAATTTCGAAAATTGATACAACATAATTCAATTGTGGAGCATCTAATAACTATTCATCACAAAACAAAAAAAATGAAAAAACTCTACTTCTTAATCTTATTAACCATTTTAAGCTTTGCGAAAAATGGTAATGCCCAAATTAATTGTAATGCTGTTTTTACAGGTACAGTAACTGGAAACTCGGTTGCTTTTTCAAACAATGGTATTGATAGCAATACAACACATTATTGGAATTTTGGAGATGGCTCATCTAGCACCACAGCAAATCCAGTGCATGTTTATCCCAACTGTGGAATCTACAATGTATATCATGGAACAAATGTAAACAACCCAAATGGTGTTTCAGTTTGTCAGGATAGTACATTTCAAACCATTGTTATTGCTTGCAATACTCCATGTGGCGCACAAGCATTTTTTACGCCAAGTGTTGTAAATAACCAATCAAATGTAATTGAATTTATCAATGGATCTACAACAGGAGCCGGGCAACAAGTAATTTGCAATTGGATTTTTGGAGATGGTACAAGTGCTTCCACACAATCAATCATAAATCAAGTGCATACTTATACAGCATCTGGTACCTATAATGCATGTTTGGTAGTAACATCAGGTGTATTTGGAACTTCAAATATTTGTAGTGATACTTTTTGTACAACTGTTCAAGTACAAGTTACTAATCCAACACCATGTAATTTAATAGCAAGTTTTGTAGCCGATACTGTTTCAAATTCTTACGTGTATAATTTTAATAACACCAGTTTAAATTTAAACTCCTCTGACACTATAAGTTGGAATTTTGGAGATGGTAGTTTTAGTCATGATGTAAGTCCAACGCACACGTTCACATCAGCAGGTACATACAATGTATGTTTACGTATATTCCGTTACATCGCAGGTGCGCCTCCATGTATAAGTGAAGTTTGTAGAGCGATACAAGTTTTAAATCCAACACCAGCGCCATGTAACATTACACCAAGTTTTATGGTACAACCAGCGCCAAATACCACACAAGTATTTCAATTTGTAAATACAAGTATTACAGCAAACGCACCTCTTGTAACATGGACATTTGGAGATTCTACAACAGGAGTTGGCAATTCAATAACCCATTCATTTGCAAATCCTGGAACGTACACAGTATGTATGCATGTTTCAGTGAGCGCAACTTGTGCAAGCGATACTTGTATCAGTATTACCATAGCCGATGCGCCAACACCATGTAATATTCAGCCGAATTTCACATGGCAAGCGTCGCCATCAAATTCAAATACTGGTGTATCTAATCAAGTGTACTTTATCAATAACACGCCTAATTTATTAAGTACTGATTCAATAACATGGATATTTGGAGACAGTACCATTTCACATCAAACAAATCCAACGCATGTATTTGCAAATGCTGGAACATATCGAGTATGCTTAATTGTAAGGAGATATACTACACCGGGAACAGCTCCATGCGTACAAGAAATTTGTCGTAATATTCAAATTATTCCGAATGTAATATCGTATCCAAATCC
>VFKL01000103.1 GCA_009885535.1 Chitinophagaceae bacterium
AAAGTAAATATTAGTGAAAGCACCTTTAATTTAATCAAAGATGAATTCCAATGTGTACATCGCGGCAAACTCGCAGCAAAAAACAAAGGCGAAATAGACATGTATTTTGTGGAAGGAAAGATTGAAGGATAAAGGGGTTTGGGGTTTGGCGTTTGGCGTTTTGTGTTGAATGCTCAAAACAGAGTGAAATCTAATCTAGTAATCCTTCATTCAAACAGTGGTGGCTGATTTATACGCATAAAAAAACCAGCATTACTGCTGGTTTGGTGCCCACGAAAGGAATCGAACCTTCACACCCTTGCGAATGGCAGATTTTGAGTCTGCTGCGTCTACCAATTCCGCCACATGGGCAACTATTAATCTCAACCGTTTAATTACTAAATCTTCAAACGGAGCACAATATTACATCAATCAGTTAATCTATCCAAAATCCTTTTTAAGTATTTTTTCTTGTAATAAAATTCTTTTATTAGTAACAACTCTGCTTCTGTTAATTCTGAAACATTCTTTTGTATTACGAATTGAATTTCTTGATCTATTTCAATTTGGATATGCTCAAGAGCTGATACCTCAAAATCACCCTCATCTATCTGTTCATTCACTTCCATCATTTCCATTAAAAACGCTGATGGCAATTGATATTTCTCATCTTCTGAAATCATCCCTTTTATCTCTAAAAAATATCCTATTGTTTTTAAATCATCTTTTAAAACTACAAACGCTTTATTGATAAGCGATGACATTTCAAGTGATTGAGTTTGCTCATTTTCGTCTGACAATGAATAATTATCCGGATGATATTGCTTCTGTAATTGCAGATATTTTTTCGACAATAAAGATTTGTCTATAATTGGCGAAATATCAAATTCAAAAAGTTCAAAATAATTCATTTTTCAAAGTTAGGTATCCCAAAATTCATTTTAAAATGTAAATTGCCTCCAAATAAAAACCCATGCTAAAATTCGGACTAATTAAAGAAGGAAAAATCCCTTCTGACAACAGGGTCGCGCTTACACCTGCCCAATGTAAATTTATCAACAAAACCCAAGATGGTATTGAGGTCTATGTTCAAAAATCAAACGACCGCTGTTACTCAGACAAAGAGTATATTTCTGCTGGTATTGAAGTAAAAGATGATGTTAGCGATTGTGATATTTTACTGGGCATCAAAGAAGTTCCTCTAGAAATGCTTATCCCCAATAAAACCTATCTTTTCTTTTCTCACACAAAAAAATTACAACCATACAATCAAAAACTGATTAAAGAAATCATTGCTAAAAAAATCACTTTAATTGATTACGAATGCCTTGAACATGAAGATGGCAAACGAATTATCGGATTTGGATTTTTTGCTGGAGTAGTTGGAGCACACAATGGCATTATGGCTTATGGAAATAGAACTAGTGATTTTAAGTTAGATAAAATAAATTCAAACAAAAGTTTTAATGATTTAATACACACGTATTTCGGATTGAAAATTCCGGCTATAAAAATAGCTGTAACGGGTAGCGGCAGGGTTGCTCATGGTGTTCTAGAAATCATGAATCTATTGGGCATTCATGAAGTGGAACCAGATGAATATCTAGAAAAAACATTTTCTTATCCCGTTTACGTTCACATAAAAGGAAGAGATTTATATCTACATAAAGAAACCAATAATTACAACAGAACAGATTTTCATACAAACCCAGCAAATTACAACTGTACTTTTGAGCAATACATTCCACATACGGATATTTTAATGAATGGCATTTATTGGGATCACGACATTCCACGATTGTTTGAAAAAGAGGCCATTAACCAACCTGATTTCAAGATCAAAACCATTGCTGACATTACAGATGACATGTACGGCTCTATCCCTTGTAATTTAGGTGATTCTACAATCGAAGATCCAGTTTATGGCGTAGACAAATTAACCATGGAAAAAACAGCGCCTTATCTGCCAAATTCTATCGACATCATGGCGGTTGGAAATTTACCCAATGAACTTCCAAGAGATGCCAGTAGATATTTCGGACAACAACTGATCAAGCATGTTTTAAAAGACATTATTGATGGAGAAAGCACAATTATCGACAAAGCAACCATCATCAAAAACGGTGTGCTTAATGATCATTTTGGGTATATGCGGGAGTATGTGGAAGGGTAAGAGGTTTGAGAGGTTATAGAGGTTATAGAGGTTTGTGAGGTTTGTGAGGTTTGTGAGGTTTGTGAGGTTTGTGAGGTTTGTGAGGTTTAATACTTTCAAAAGGTTCAATGACAATAAGTTCAAAAGGTTGGGATTTTCGTCGACGATATTGGTGTTTTCACCAATTATCAAAGCGGGGAAAAGATATTTCAAATGTTCAAAAGGTTCAATAGATTACAATAATCGTTTACTAACTGCCTAATTTTCTTCGAAAAGTTATCAAGTATTTATTATCATAATCCAAAAAGGAACGCACAAACAACAAACAACAAACGTCAATGTCTTAAACCTCTCAAACCTATTGAACCTTTACATCCACGTTCCTTCCCGCTCCAATAAAACGTTGCTTATAATAACCCTCGTTTAAACTGCTAATAATAACACCATATTTGGTACTAGCATGTACGAAATATCCATTCATCAAATAAACGCCTACATGACTTACACCTCCACGCGTATTAAAAAACACCAAATCACCTTCCTTCATTTCTCCACGTTCGAGTTTTTTACTCGCTCCATATTGATCTTTTGCCATTCGTGGCAATACCGTTTTAAACACTGTTTTATGTAGCATCCCTGTAAATCCACTACAATCAATTCCCGAACTTGATGTTCCACCAAAATGATAAGGCGTTCCAAGCCAAGTGTCTACAAATTGATATAATGAATCGTTTGTTAACTCTTCTACATCAATGTTTAATATTTGTCCGTATTTAAAATGTCGACTAGTACATAATTCAATATTTTTTTCTGTTGAATTATTTTGTGAATTTCTAGGTGCCGAGTTATTGATTATAAATTTTTCTTGAAATTTAGATGTATTGTTCGTACCATTATTCAATGTGTCTGTAACCGTTTTGTTTAATGTATTTACAAATTCTAATTTTTTATTAAACCCTTTTTGTACAAACTGAATGTCCTCAATAAAGTTAAGGCCGCTGCTGTTATTGGACGAACTTCTTGATTGACAAAACCCTTGATTATCAAAAAAGATAATTCCTAAAAAAATAATTACAATGGATTTTAAGTCATTCATATAGAATTCAAAAATATTTTAAAAAAGTGGGTTTCCTTAAAAAATAATTTCAGGATGTGAATTTAATCTACAATTTTGATTTTAATGGAAATTTTGTAGGCCTGGAAACTATGCTTAATGAAAATCCAATTTTTATATTTTCCTTAATCATATACATTTATTTGAAATTGTGGAAAAACTTAATGAATTAATTTATCAAACAAAACGATATTTGTTGTTTGCTTTTATCTCATAATTATGAAGTTCAGTCATTTACATGTCCATACCCAATATTCGCTTTTAGACGGAGCCGCATCTATTAAAAACCTCTACAAAAAGGCGATTAAAGATGGTATGCCAGCGCTTGCAATTAGCGATCATGGAAACATGTTTGGTGCGTTTGAATTTGTAAAAGAAGCATACAATAATTTAGATGCGAATGGGAAACCTTTAATCAAACCCGTTGTTGGTTGCGAGTTTTACATCACACACGACAGAACACGCAAAACATTTAGTAAAGAAGAAAAAGATCCTCGACACCATCAAATTTTATTGGCAAAAAATGAAATCGGGTATAAAAATCTGGTGAAACTCACTTCACTCGGATACATCGAAGGCATGTACTCAAAGTACCCAAGGATTGACAAACAACTTATTCATAAATACCACGAAGGCCTTATCGCTACTACATGCTGTCTTGGTGCCTTAGTACCGCAAGCCATTTTAAAACACGGTGAAGAAGAAGGTGAAAATGAATTCAAATGGTGGCTAAATATTTTTCAAGAGGATTACTATGTAGAAATTCAGCGGCATGGATTGGCTGAACAAGAAAAAGTAAATCAAGTACTTTTGAAATTTGCAAAAAAATACAACGTAAAAGTAATTGCGAGTAATGATAGTCACTATGTAAATCAAAGTGATTTTAATGCGCATGATATTTTGCTTTGTATCAACACTGGTGAAAAGCAAAGTACACCTGCATCACGCGAGTTTTCGGATGATGATGTGATGACAAAAAACAAAAGATTCGCGTTTCCAAACGATCAGTTTTATTTTAAAACAACAGCCGAAATGACTCAGGTGTTTCACGACTTACCTGAAGCCATTGATAATACAAACGAAATAGTTGACAAAATTGATTTACTCGACTTAAAAAAAGACATTTTACTTCCAAACTTTGTTGTACCTGTAAATTTCAAAACCCAAGATGAATACTTAGCAAGCATTACATGGGCAGGCGCAAAAAATCGATACCAAATATTAACTCCAGAAGTAGATGAACGTATTCAATTTGAGTTGGGCGTTATCGAAAAAATGGGATTTGCTGGTTACTTTTTAATCGTAAGTGATTTCATCAGAGCGGGAAGAGAAATCGGCGTATTTGTTGGCCCTGGACGTGGTTCTGCAGCCGGTAGCGTAGTAGCTTATTGCATTGGCATTACCAACATCGATCCCATAAAATACAATTTACTATTTGAGCGTTTTTTAAATCCGGAGCGTAAATCAATGCCCGATATAGATACGGATTTTGATGATGAAGGTCGACAAAAAGTGATTGATTATGTGGTTCAGAAATACGGCAAAAATCAAGTGGCTCAAATCATTACTTACGGCACGATGGCGGCTAAAAGTAGTATTGCTGATGTGGCGCGGGTAATGGATTTACCACTTGCAGAGAGCAGAGCAATAAGTAAGCTCGTTCCCGAAAAACCGGGCATTAATTTAAAGCGATTGCTTACCGCACCAATGACCATCAAAGAAGCGAAAGCTGGCGAAAAATCATTGGAAGAAAAAGAACAATTGGGCGCCGAAGATTTTGAATCGGTGAAAAAATTAAGGGCTATATATAATGGCAATGATTTACAAAGCCGCATTTTAAAAGAAGCAGAAATCCTTGAAGGCTCTGTTAGAAATACAGGGATTCACGCAGCTGGTATCATTATCGCACCTTGCGACCTTACCGATTTAATTCCAGTTGCCACGTCCAAAGAATCCGACCTTTGGCTTACACAAATTGAAGGCAACACCATTGAAGAAGCCGGCGTAATTAAAATGGACTTTTTGGGATTGAAAACCCTAAGCATTTTAAAAACAGCACTTGCGTTAATTAAACAAAATCATGGTGTAGAAATCGACATTGATGATATTCCTTTAGATGATACAGAAACCTACAAGCTTTATCAACAAGGAGATACAAACGCTACGTTCCAGTTTGAAAGCGCAGGAATGCAAAAACATTTACGTGATTTAAAGCCAGATAAATTTGATGATTTAATTGCGATGAATGCCTTGTATCGTCCTGGCCCAATGGCGTACATTCCAAGTTTCATTGCGCGTAAACACGGAAAAGAAGCCGTGGCTTATGATGTGGAAGACATGAAAGAATATTTGGAAGAAACCTATGGAATTACAGTTTATCAAGAACAGGTAATGTTGCTTTCTCAAAAGCTGGCAAATTTCAGCAAAGGTGATGCCGATGTGTTAAGAAAGGCGATGGGTAAGAAACAAATTGCTACGCTGAATAAAATGAAAGTTCAATTCATTGAAGGCGCTACATCAAAAGGGCATCCTAAAGATAAATTGGAAAAAATATGGACAGATTGGGAAGCGTTTGCGCAATATGCATTTAATAAATCCCACTCAACTTGTTATGCTTTTGTAGCGTATCAAACCGCTTATTTAAAAGCCCACTACCCTAGCGAATATATGGCAGCAGTACTTAATCATGCTGGAAGCATTGAAAAGATTACTTTTTTTATGGAAGAATGTAAACGTATGGGTTTGGTGGTATTGGGGCCTGATGTAAATGAATCAAACAATGGTTTTGCAGTAAATAAAAAAGGAGAAATCAGATTTGGTTTTAGTGGCTTAAAAGGTGTTGGTGAAAACGCAATAGATAACATTATTGAGGTAAGAAAAAAATCGGGACATTTTCAAACTATTTATGATTTTATAAAGCGTGTAAATTTAAGAGCCGTAAATAAAAAATCCCTCGAAAATTTAATTTATGGCGGTGCCTTGGATTCCTTTACAGACTTACATCGGGCACAATATTTTTATCAAGCGCCTGGAGACACCACAAACCTAGAAAAGATCATCAAATTTGGTTCGGTATTTCAAACACAAGCCACTAATGTAACCAACTCTCTTTTTGGAGATTTACAAATGCCAGATATCGTGCCGCCCAAACTTGCCCCCTGTCCTCCTTGGCAACTTACGGTTCAACTCGATTATGAAAAAGAAGTAACCGGCATGTTTATTAGCGGCCACCCCTTAGACAATTATAAATTTGAATTCAAACATTATAACATTTCATCAATCGCAGAATACAATACAGTAAAAAACCAAATCAATGAAAATCCAAGCAGCAAAAATTTCAGATTGGCTGGATTGGTCATTGGTGCACAACATCGTTTATCTAAACAAGGGAAACAATTTGGCATTTTAAATCTAGAAGATTTTACCGGAAAGACAGAATTTATGTTGTTTGGCGAAGACTACGTAAAATATGTAAAATACCTCGAAATAGGAACGATTGTATTGATAGAAGGCGGATTTAAACAGCGGTTCGCAACCAGTCCGTTTGAATTTAAAATTTCAAAATTCCATTTATTGGAAACCATCAAAACCAATCTCACCAAGCGATTAACGATTGAATTAGATCCTCAATTGATAGATCATGAATTAATAGAATTTCTGGAAACAAACATGAGTAAACATCCAGGAAATACGGCTTTAAATATTAATGTATTGGATTTTGAACATGAAAAAAAAATCGGATTAGCTACAATTGGAAAAGGCATTACTATAAATGATGAATTGATTGAATTTTTAGATGAAAATAGACAACTAAATGTAATTGTTTCATTAAATACCTGACAAAACAGGCAAAAAACTTTGCACAAATTAGAAATTGAATTGTGGATATGTCATTTATGGTTATGTAAATATTGGACATAAATTTGCTTTCATAAAATATACATTAAAAATTAAAATAAAAAATTATGGCATTAGAATTTACAGATTCGAACTTTAAAACAGAAGTGTTGGATTCAGCACAATTATCCGTAATTGATTTTTGGGCAGAATGGTGTGGCCCTTGTAGAGCAATAGGTCCAGTTATTGAAGAATTGGCAAAAGAATATGAAGGCAAAGTAAAGATTGGCAAAGTAAACGTAGATCATAACCCACAAATTTCAATGGATTATGGCATAACCAGCATTCCGGCAATATTATTTTTAAAAGGTGGTGTTGTTGTAGACAAATTGGTTGGCGCTCAACCAAAAGCAAATTTCGTAAAAAAGATTGAAGCTTTAAAGTAAAAAAGAAAAATGCCTGCGATTTTTTCGCGGGCTTTTTTATTTTTTCAATACATGCAACATAAATACTACATTTTTATGTTTTTGTAAAATGAATATATTTCAATAGTAAAAAACCAAGCTGCTATCAAATTGGCAATCGCTAAAATTGCCGTAAAAATCATCAGATAAAAAGAATACTTTCTAAAATCATTTTCTACATTTTGAATTCTATTTGATTCCCGATTAAGCATAATCGATTTTTCAGTATACCCTCCATTATTTCTAAACACAAGCCCTTCAATAGAAATCACCAACGGTTCGATTGACTTAACGTATTTATCCAAAAAAAGCGAATAGATTAAAATATTAATTTCCCAATCTTTCAATCCAAATACTTCTTTTACTTTATCAAAAACATTTTGTTTGGTCGTATCGGAATTCTCTTCAGAAAAGAAGCTTAATTTATTATAAATTTCTTCATATTCTTTTACCAATAATTCCAAAATAAAGTCTAGTTCTTTGTTGTAGTTTTTTTGCATAATAAATCATTTTCAAATCAACAACAATTCAGTTTTAAATAATTCCAAGTTAGACATATCCCCTATTATCCGTAGTTCAGGCAACGGATTTTTTCTGATTAAAATGGGCAACGCAATAATATTTTCTTCAATAGCTAATTTTGGATTTTCAAACACATCAATTATATTGATTTCATAATTAGACTGTAAAAAAAAGTCCAAACTTTTCTTACAATTAAATATTGCTTTTTTAGAAATTAATCCATCGCCAGAAATAAATAATGAAAATCTAAATAATGATTTGCCGTTCATTTTATTTTTATTTTTTAAAAAACCCATTCATCACGCCGTTACATTTTAAACAGAACCATTCAATTTATTTTCTAGCATTGTGTGATTTTCAACTTTATCCAATTCATAAATATTAATCCCTTCATTTGAAATCACAAAAGCTTTTACATCTTTTGAATGTGACATACCTCTTGATTTTAGAATATAAATTATCCGATTTCGCTTATTATAAGTTACAACATCTTCCACCATTACCCATGTGTCAACCATTGAAGAAATACCTTCATCACTTGGGTTTATAGCAACTGATTTAAGTGTGATTGCCGCTGTAAACAATACTGAAATCTGTTTTGTTTTTAAAAAATCTATAAACCTTGTGAGCATGCTTCTTACATCACTATTGGGACCTTCCGTCATTAAATTTGTCACAGGGTCCATGACAATCACATCAGGCTTTTCAATTTCAATAAGTGCTTTAATGCGCATAAAATGAAGCTCGAGATTTTGTAACGTAGGTCTTGCGTAATAGAAAATCAAATTGCCCGAAGTGACATATTGATCTAAGTTTATGCCAATAGATTTCATGTTCCTTACAATCTGTTTAGATGATTCTTCAAAAGCACAGAACAAGCATTTTTTATTATTTTCACAATTTCTTTTTGTAAAAAATGCAGCAAAACTGGTTTTGCCTGTTCCCGCTGAACCAGAAATTAAAATACTGCTTCCAACAAAAAAACCTTTGTTATCAAACATTGCATCTAAATTTTTAATCCCACTAGAAACACGTTGGTCGCTGATGTTGTATTCCATTAAATTTGGAGCAATGGGAAACACACTCATTCCTTCATTATCGATAATAAATGGATACTCATTATTGGCGTGGAATGAACCACGATATTTCATTATTCGTAATCTCCGTGTAGAAATTTGATTGATGACACGATTTGTTAATTCAATTACGCAATCCGCCACATTTTCTTCCAAACCTAAACGAGTTAAATAAATATCGCCTTGTTCTGCAGTAATTACTGCGGTGATGTTTTTTTCTTTTAGCCAAAAAAATAATTTCTTAAACTCGTTTCTCAACATTTTGATGTCAAAATTTGTAAACAACGTATCTAACGAATCCAAAACAATTCGTTTGGCATTAATGGCATTCATGGCATTTTCAATGCGTACAAATAAACCATCAATATTATATTTCCCCGATTCATGCATTTCATATTGAGCAATATGCAAATGTTCAAAATAGAGTTTTTTATCTTTTACAAGTTTATCTATATCAACATTGAAATTTGAAAAATTACTGACTAATTCGGTTGTTTTTTCTTCAAAAGTCATAAACACGCCATTCTCTTCGAATTGTTTGACTCCGTTTAATAAGAAATGCATCGACATAAATGTTTTTCCAGTGCCAATACCACCAACAATTAATGTTGGTCTATTTTTGGGCAAACCACCAAACGTAATTTCATCAAAGCCACTAATTCCTGTTTTTGTTTTTTCAATCGTACTTGATAAATATTCTGATTTCTTATTTAGTTTGGTTGCTATTTCTAATTCCATGCTTTTATATTTTTAAGCCATAAAAGTATTTTCAAATAACGCACTATCGAATGACTATCATCACCGCATGTGGTAATAAAAAAGTCAAAAATTAAAAGTTAAAATTTTAAAAACTTTTCTGGAGTGACTCGTATTTTTTTACTTTTTATACCGATTGGATATCTGTAATGGTCCAATGAAATTGTCCCAAACAGCTACCACATCGGCATTATACTAGAAAATTATGGACTATTTTATAATTCAAATTGGTATTAATTTTACTTTAATGAAAAAAGTCTTCCTTTCGAAAGACTTAATATTATTGACATTTAGAAAAAAAAAAAGATTTATCAATCCCCGCCTTTTTTCCAATTGGTGGTATCGCCTTTAAAACGAGTTAATGCTTTCCATTCTGTTTCAATGCCTTTATCACCTTGTTCGTTCATCCATATTTTCAAATCGGTAAATAGCTTATCTTTTACTTTAGTCAATTTTTTATCTTCTACTAAATTCTTCATTTCAAAGCGATCATTTTTAATATCATACAATTCAAACTCCGGACGTACTCGATACATTTTTGCATGTTCAAATTCTTCTCTAGTTACATCAGATTCAACCAACCAAGATTCGTATAATTTGCTGCCATGTTTTGAACCCGAAGACAAAAACTCTGCATTATAATTTAAGTTCCATATCAATTTATAGTTATGATCTTGAATAGATCGCACAGGGTAATTATCAGAACCATTCGCAATGCCACGTGTAGTTTGAACGCCGTATACATAATTTCTAATTTCTACATCCTTCCCTTTAAACGTAGCTAAAAAACTATTGCCATCCAACATCATGGTTTGTTCTTTATTCCCTCTTAATTTCTTCGGATCGCCACCAGCGGCTTCATACAATGTTGGTAACACATCAATGTATTGCGAAAGAATGGCAGTACGTGTAGAAGGCTTAATCACTTTTGGCCATTTTGCAATAAACGCTGCTTTCAATCCCATATTATAACAAGTCCATTTTCCAAAAGGTAACGATGACCCGTGCTCGCTGGCAAACATAAACAACGTATTGTCTTTGTTGCTTTGCTTATCCACCATATCCAAGCAAACACCCACCAAACTATCTGCATACGTGATTTCAGCATAGTATCTAACCAAAGCAACGCGCGTTTCTTTTGTGTCAACTAAAAAAGAAGGTACTTTAATTTTCTTTGAATCGTATTGATCTTTATTGCCTCTGTTCCAAGGCGTATGCGGTTGATTGGTACACACAAAAAGTAGATAAGGCTTTGATTTGTCTTTATTGATGAAATTTTCTGCGTTTTTCAATTCAATATCTACACCTTCCCCATTATCGCCATTTCTTCCGCCTAAATATTCAAATGGAAAATTTTCCATTGGCGCATAATGCTGTTTGCCAATTAATGCTACACGATATCCTAAGCCTTTAAAATGCTGCGCTATGCTTGTAATGTTATTATACACTTGAGCATGATTGGGATAAGAACCATTTTTTACTGGAAAAATACCCGTGTATAAACTCTGTCGTGTTGGTCCACACATTGCTGTAGCATTATTCATATTGTCAAAACACATTCCATCTTTTGCAAGCTTAGAAAGATTCGGCGTATGTACATCCACGTTACCATAAGGTTCACAAGCAATAGACATCATATCATCAGCAAGAAAAAATAAAATATCTGGTCTTGATTCTTCAGGTGCATTTGATTTTGATTTTTCTAATTGATTTGCTTCATGCAATTCTTTTATTGAAGTTTCATTTGTTGAACTGGAAGATACTAGCACATTTGATTTAACCGAATGCTCAATACTAGGAATTGTTTTCTTTTCATGATTTTTAAAAACCATAAAACTAAAACCACCTAAAAGAATTGAAGTCGTTACACATACATTTAAGATCGAATTTTTAATCATTTTTTTTATTTATTGAATTTGAAATATTTTTTATTTGGAAGCATTACAATTCCATACTTTGAAATTTTTATACGCAAAATGCGTCCATTTCATTTGCCTAAAACCAATTTTACCATCATTTAAAACCGCTCCGTATTTAACACCATCGTCAGACCAATCAATTATTTTTCTATCGTCGGCATACATTGTTATTTGATTATTTAATTTCACAAGTTTCATGTGATTCCATGATGTAGACTCCATTGAAATGCCTTTTTCACCAGTAAGCACAAGGTTAAACCCTTTGTTCTTTCTTAAGTTTGCTGTTTCTCTATGCGCATCATCTTTTGCATTGGCGTAGTAAGAAATATGGTAACAATTCATTGCTCCTTTGGTGTAATCCGTAAATATACCGGTTGCTCTTTTGGGCATTGAGGAATCAAAAATAGATTGTCCATTAAGTCCTTTTGCAGCAAAAAAAATGATACACAATCCTGCATCTGTTTCAAAGTTTTTAGCATCCCATTCTGCAATAAAATCTTTTGGAAAATCATTCCGAAACCAAAATACATGATGACCTTCTTCATTTGGCGAGTACATTTCCATCGCATTATCTGCGAATTCAATTTTACCCGGCCCTTCCATAACCCAATCAGCCAATTTTTGTGCTGAAGCAAAATTGTTTTCATAAATCAGCTTGCCTTTTTTTACATCTTGTGAAAAAACGCTAGAACAAATCAACAACATCATAAAGAAAAAAACATTTCTCATAAACTACATTTACATTAATTATTTATCAGCAACACATCTAAAGCCAACATGTTCCATCCCTGTATCTTGTGAACTTTTCATTCGGCTTGAATTTCTATATCCACTACAATATGATTCATTGCAAAGAAAGGAACCGCCACGCATGACTCTTTTTGAAACCAGTGGCTCATCTGGGTCGAAGCTTTTACTAGGTCCTTTTGGATTTATTGCGCATTTTATTTTTTCAAAAGTTTTATAATATTCATTATGGTATAAATCACTACACCATTCCCAAACATTGCCAGCCATATCATAAAGACCATAACCATTAGGCATAAACGATTTAGCTGGTGCAGCTAAATAAAATTTATCTTCTACAAGATTATTATTTGGAAAACTACCTTGCCAATAATTGCATTGAAATCCATTAGAATCTATAGGCGCATTTCCCCAACTATACATTGTATTTTTTACACCACCTCTTACTGCATATTCCCACTCTGCTTCGGTAGGCAATCTTTTTCCAGCCCATTTACAATAAGCATTTGCATCATCCCAACTTACTTGTACAACAGGCAAATCATCTTTGCCAATGATATCAGAATCTGGGCCTTGTGGATGCTTCCAATTTGCACCGTGTTGCCATTTCCACCATTGGCTATAGTCACTTAAATTAACTGCTTCAGGAGTTGACACAAAAACCAGAGAAGCCGCTTTCAACATTTCGCTATCGGGCATTGGTGTATTTTCAGGCAATTGCTTTTTTAATTCATTCCAGTCTACATCCTTTTCTGCGGTTGTTATGTAACCTGTTTCGGCTACAAATTTTGCAAATTGTTTATTCGTAACTTCTGTTTCATCCATAAAAAATCCAGGCAAATCAACTTGATGTTTTGGAAACTCATCGGAACGGGCTTGATCATTATCTCCACCCATGAAAAATTTACCGCCTGCTATCCAAACCATTCCTTCATGTGTAGAGTTCGAGAGATTAATTAAAGAAAAGCTATCCTTTTGATTAACATTTCCAAATCTTTTAGGAATGTTTTTATTGCAGCAAGTTTGTTTTTTGTTGCATTCTACACTGTCTTTAATTTGCTTTGATTTATTTTGAGCAAAACATATCAAATCATTTATTAAAAAAAGAAAAAAGAAAAATATTGTTTTTTTCATGGGTTATTGGTTAATTAAAAATTCAAAATTTAAAAGTGAAAAATGATTTATTTCCATGTTTTAAACTCTTTGCTTTTTTCCCTTCACTTTTCACTTTTTACTTTTTACTTTTTTACTTTTTTACTTTTTACTTTTTACCCGCCACGGCGGGCACTCTTTTTAACTAAAAGTTCGTCATTCAATCCAACTTGCACCAGAATTCTTTTTAGAAACAATCCAGTCCGGGTTGAAGTTAGAAATTTCTTTTTCCTCGATATCAATATTGAACGACTTTAATTTTTTAATGATTTTTGTTTTCAATTCAGAATCAACGGATCTATTTATTGAAATTAAACCATTTTCGTTTTTTAAATCACCTGATTTTAAAATAGAAAAACCTTTTATGTCAAAATTGGTAGTTACAAAATTATCAATCAATTTATATGAAGCGCCTTCATCATAGTTTTTAAATGGCTCGTCGGTATTTCCATGGGTACTTTGCACTAAATTTCCTATAAACAAAACATCTTTCGGCGCTACTAACGATTTGCCTTTACTAACATTACCTACAGATAATTTAATGGCATTACCTCTAGCATTTACAATTGTATTATAGGCAATGATTGCTTTATCAGCAGGATAGTATTCATTAATCCCAGCGCCTTCAAATCCAGACATCACAACAATAGACGCTCTCATTGAACGATCTGCACCCTCGATGTTTTCGATATAATTATTAAACACCAATTGACGTGGATTTACAATACGAATGCCTCCACTCAAATTATTATCCTTATTCCCTTTAATATAATTCCCATAAGCGATGCAATCTGTACCATGACGAAGTACTAAGGCCCCATCATTGCCAACTAAAGTATTAAATCGATAAACATTATTACAGCTTTTATTGCTAATTACTTCTGCCTCGATTTTTGATTCTTCAATATAATTGAATTCAATCAAATTAAATCCTTTGGTTCCAGAAGTGCCACTAACGCCAACGCGTATTTGCTCACCACCATTACTAGAATAAGTGCGATACCCAAAATAGTTATGATGTATGTGATGATATGTAGATGGCGCTTGATCTGATCCTTTAATGTAATTTTCGTTTTCAAAATAATTTACAACTACGGTTGGGCCTTTATTTATTTTTCCAGAAAAGCTACAATGATCCAATTCATTATATGTACCTCCTAATGCTACGTAATTATTATTTTTACCAGATTCTTCTGTTACTGAATAATTAATAATAGCACAATTTGTAACACGACAATGATTTGGCAAATCATATTTATTTGAAGACTCCGGAGAAAAAGAAATAACCGGCTCACCATTAGACAAAGTACAATCCCCTTCAAATTTAAATCCTTCAACTTGTAAATAATCGCCACTCAAAAACAATTGTGAATTACCATAAAAAATAACGTTACCAGGTGTTTCGGCTCGTAATATTATCGGGCTTTTTTCCTTTCCATTATGACTAGGGTAAAATAAAATTCTTTCATTTTTGTATATGCCATTTTTCCAAACGATGGTATCACCTGCTTTTACTTTATTCAAAGCTTTTTGTAATTCCTGATTACTTGAAATAAAAAATTGATTTGCAAGGCAATTAAATGACACAGAAAATGTAATAAAAAATAGTGCAATTCTAATCATTATTTGACTTCTTGGGTTTTAAAAAATTCTAACATTTTATTTTTCAAATCAGTTGAAATTGGCGTGTATTTATTTTCATTAATTACATTTTCTTTTTCTTCAGGATCATTTACATAATCATACAACTCTTCGCCTGCCATTAAACTCTTATCAAACTTTTGCGTGCTTCTAAAATCGTTTCCCATCCAAATGGTATAACGATATTGACTTGTACGAATAGAATAACCCATAACTTTTGCCCCAGCATATCCCAATCTTTCTTTTTCTGACTCACCCCCACTTCTTGGATATTGACTTACCGAAAATTCTTTTACAATTTCATCGTTATTTTTCATTATTGGCTTTAGACTTTTTCCATCCAAATATGTTGGGACAGACAATCCAGCTAAATCACAAAGCGTAGGAAATATATCTACAAATTCTGTTTGTGATTTCGTTTGCCCTGATTTGATTTTAGGAGAAGAAATGATTAAAGGAGCATGAGTAGCTTGTTCGAAATTGGTATGTTTACACCATAAATTATGATCACCCAAATGCCAACCATGATCGCCCCATAAAACTATTATTGTATTTTTTGTAAGTCCCAATTCATCCAATGTATTGAGCAAAATCCCAACCTGTGCATCAGTATAAGAAATAGCTGCATAATATCCATGAATCAATTCTTTTTGTTTATCTAACGGTAATGATAAGCCGAAGTTTTTGGTATCACTAAAAGAAGTCAATGGTGCTATGTCAGAATATGCTCTCAATTCTCCTGCATTATGAAAAGCAACATCCACCGCATTTTTAGGCTTTTCTTGATATTTTTCAATTGGCATATCTGCTCTTGAATATAAATCCCAATATTTTTTTGGGGCTACAAATGGCAAATGTGGTTTAGAAATTCCAACGGCAAAAAAGAAAGGAACAGAACTTTTACTCAAATCTTTAAGGATATCTTTTGCTTGTAAAATGTTTGCTCCGTCGTTATATGCATTGTCTGGAACATCTATGCATTCTGTAGTTGGTCTGATTTTTTTTAAAGCATATTCATTGGCTTCACTTTTTTTCATTCCTTGCGCTAAAGCTTCATTGATATATTTTTCCGCAAGTGCTCTCGTTTCTGGAAGTTGATATCTGCCAAGTGCGGGCTCATCAAAACCATTAGCATAATATTTAAGATCCGTCTTATAATAAGGTGCCGTCCAAGATGGTTCATCAAGTTTTTTATCTACACATCTTGGGTCGTAAACTTTTCCAATTCCTTGTGTGGTATATCCTTGACTAGCAAAATATTGTGGTATAGAAACGATGTCAGGGTTGATGCTTCTCATTGTAGTTTTCAAATCCCAAACCTTTGTATAATCAGGCCTTTTGCCTGTCATTAAGCTTGCTCTTGTAGGTCCGCAAACCGCTTGCTGACAATAATTATTTAAAAATACAGTACCCATTTTTGCCAAACGATCTATGTTAGGTGTCTTAATTAACTTATTACCATAACAACCTAAAATTGGTTTTAAATCATCGATCGCAATAAATAATACATTGGGATTTTCTTTTTTCTGTGCAATGGTTGTCATCTGAAAACAAATAGATAACAAAACAATGATTACGAGAGGATTTTTTAATTTCATTTTCTTGAGATTATAATTAATGTGGTTGGTTTAATTGTTTAAAGAATTTGTTTGGTGTTTGGTGTTTGGTGTTTGGTGTTTGGTGTTTGGTGTTTGGTGTTTGGTGTTTGGTGTTTGGTGTTTGGTGTTTG
>VFKL01000045.1 GCA_009885535.1 Chitinophagaceae bacterium
AAGGAAAAGTATTGATGGCAATGAGCGGCGGTATTGATAGTACCGTAGCTGCATTGATGTTGCATAAAGAAGGGTATGAAGTGGTGGGTATTACCATGAAAACCTGGGATTATGCTACTAGTGTGGGCGTTAACAATAAAAAAGAAACCGGTTGTTGTAATTTAGACAGTTTCAATGACGCTAGACAAGCTGCTGTTGACCACGGATTTCCGCATTTTATTTTAGATATCAGAGAAGAATTCGGCGATTTTGTTATAGAAAATTTTATTGAAGAATATATCGCGGGGCGGACACCAAACCCTTGTGTGATGTGCAATACCCATATCAAATGGCGCGCGTTGCTGAAACGCGCTGATGCATTAGGTTGCAACTTTATCGCTACCGGACATTATGCACAAATTCACCAACATACCAATGGTCGTTATTTTATAAGAAAAGGAAAAGACGATACTAAAGATCAAAGCTATGCCCTATGGGGATTACAGCAGGATTTATTGAGTAGAACTTTATTACCACTTGGCGGTTATCACAAAACTGAAATCCGACAAATGGCGCACGATTTTGGATATCCAGAACTTGCCAAAAAGAACGAAAGCTATGAGATTTGCTTCGTACCCGATAATGACTATCGTGGATTTTTGAAAAGAAACGTTGAAGGATTGGAAGAAAAAGTAGATGGCGGACTTTTTGTTGATAAAACGGGTAAAATATTGGGCAAACATAAAGGTTATCCATTTTACACCATAGGTCAAAGAAAAGGTTTGGACATTGCTTTGGGCGCTCCTGCATTTGTAACAGAAATTATTCCGGAAACCAATACCGTTGTTTTAGGAACGGAATTAGATTTAAATAAAACCATCATGACGGTTGACAAAATCAACTGGATTAAATACGAAGGAATATCTGAAAACATTGATGCTTTAACAAAAATTCGATACAAAGACAAGGGAGCGTTAAGCACATTACAAATCATAAACAACAATTCAGTAAAAGTTGTTTTTTATGATGATGTGAAAGGTGTTGCCCCAGGACAAAGTGCCGTTTTTTATGAAGGCGATGATGTAATAGGTGGAGGGATTATTCAGAGAGAAATAAAGAATTAAAAAGTAAAAAATTAAAAGTTAAAAAGAGAATCAACAACTTTGAATTTTTAATTTTAACTTTTGACTTAAATATATTCACATGAAAAATATTTACAAGTTTTCTATTTTTAATTTTTACGCTTTAATTGTAGTTTGTTGTATTTTCATTTTTTCAGCTTGTAACAAATCAGAATCAATTACCTCACCAACAATAAGCGAATACAATCCTTTACAAACTGGAAAGTACATTACTTATCAACTCGACTCGTTAATTTATCTAGCTTTTGGTACAAGAGATACCATGGTTTCTTATCAGGTTAAATATCAAACAGATTCTTTAATTACCGATAATTTGGGAAGACCAGCATACAGAATATTTCGATTTATTCGTAAAAATGAAAATCAGGCTTGGGCTCCAGATGCAACATTCATGGCGGTTTCCACAGAAAATCGTTTAGAATTCATTGAAAATAATTTACGTTACATCAAACTTCAAATGCCGATTGTAGACAATTACAGCTGGAAAGGAAATAGTTTTATCGACACCTACTCTGCCAATTCTTTGTTGCGTTATTTAGATGGCTGGGATTATACTTACAGCAATGTTAATGAATCTGATACTATTGGTAATCAAATTATAGAAAACACATTAACCATTAATCAGCGCGACGAAATTGTTGGCATTCCAGAAGAGCCAAACAGTTATAGTGAAATAAACTTTGGACAAGAAAAATATGCCAAAGGAATTGGCATGATTTACCGCAAATTTTTTCATAGTGAATACCAACCCAACAATGGCGGCTATTTTGCAGATGGTTCTTACGGTGTTACCTATACGATGATTGATCACAATTAATTTTTCCTTCAATGAATATTAACATCCGCAAAGCTGAAAAAAGGGATTGTGAGCGCATGATGGAACTGGTTATAGAATTGGCGCTATATGAAAAAGCGCCCAACGAAGTAACCGTTGATTTAAATCATTTCATAGAAAGCGGATTCGGACCAAACCCTGTATGGTGGGCTTATGTAGCCGAAATTACAAATGAAGACAACTCAAAACAAATTGTTGGTTTTGCCCTTTACTACATCCGTTACAGCACATGGAAAGGTCAGCGTATGTATCTTGAAGATATTATCGTAACCGAAAACATGCGTGGAAATGGAATCGGTAAAAAACTATTCGAACAACTCATTATAGTTTGCAAAGAAAAAAACTTTAAAGGCATCACCTGGCAAGTGCTCGACTGGAATGAACCCGCAATAAACTTTTACAAAAAATTTGATGGTGTTCAATTCGATAGTGAGTGGGTAAACTGTTCATTATAAAAATGGGGTTTTGAATTTTTATGATTGGTTTTATTGTTTAAAACAATCGTTCTTTCTACATTTGTTCCAAATAAAAACCAAATCATGTCTACTAAAATTACCATGGGAAACGATGGCCAGCTCCTCGTTCCCAACAACCCCACTATTCCATTTATTGAAGGCGACGGCATTGGACCAGACATTTGGGCCGCAAGTGTTCGCGTATTTGATGCTGCAATTGAAAAAGCTTATGGTGGAGAAAAAAAAATCAATTGGCTTAAAGTATTGGCTGGTGAAGAAGCGTTTGTAAAAACAGGTGCTTGGATGCCAGAAGAAACCATGCAAGCTTTTAAAGATTACCTCATTTCTATTAAAGGGCCATTAACAACGCCTGTTGGTGGTGGCATCAGAAGTTTAAATGTAGCACTGCGTCAAGAATTGGATTTATATGTTTGCTTAAGACCAATAAAATATTTTGAAGGAACGCCCTCACCAATGTGGCAACCCGAAAAAGTAAACATGACCATTTTTAGAGAAAACACAGAAGATATTTATGCAGGCATTGAATACATGACCGGCACTCCAGAAGCAAAAAAACTATTACATTTTTTAGTTACTGAAATGGGTGTGAAAAATCTTCGATTCCCCGAAAGCACTTCATTTGGCATTAAGCCAGTGAGTAAAGAAGGCAGTGAGCGATTGATTCGTTCGGCATTACAATTTGCCATCAACAACAAAATGCCTTCATTAACTATTGTCCACAAAGGCAATATCATGAAATTTACTGAAGGCGCGTTTAAAAATTGGGGCTACGAATTGGCAGAAAGAGAATTTTCTGGTGATGTATATACTTGGCGTCAATGGGAAAAAACAAAAGCGGAAAGTGGCGAATCTGTTGCCAATGAAGAAATGCGCATTAGTGCAATCGGTGGAAAGGTGATTGTAAAAGATGCCATTGCAGACAATTTTTTACAACAAGCTTTATTGGCACCTCAAGATTATAGCGTAATAGCCACGTTGAATTTGAATGGAGATTATATCAGTGATGCATTGGCTGCACAGGTTGGTGGCATTGGCATTGCGCCTGGTGCAAACATTAATTATTTAACCGGACACGCTGTTTTTGAAGCCACACATGGCACTGCGCCACGTTTTGCAAACACAAACACCATGAATCCAAGTTCGGTGATTCTCAGCGGTGTAATGATGCTCGAATACATGGGTTGGCGAGATGCCGCTGAATTAATTACAAACGCCGTTGCTAAAACAATCCGCAATAAAACGGTTACCATAGATTTTTATAACTTAATGAAAGAAGGCACGTTGTTAAAAACGAGTGAGTTTGGGGATGAGATTGTGAAGAATATGTGAGGGGATGAAAAGGTTTCAAGAGGTTTGTGGGGTTTGTGATGTTTGAGAGGTTTGTGAGGTTTGTGAGGTTTGAGAGGTTTGAGAGGTTTGAGAGGTTTGTAGGGGTTTGAGAGGTTTGTGAGGTTTGAGAGGTTTGTGAGGTTTGTAGGGGTTGAACATTTTCAACCCCTACAAGAGGTTTATGTTTAATGCGTTCAAAAGGTTCAATTAATTCAAAAGGCTTTATAATCCTGAAAAAAAATGACACTGTGATTTATTAATCCTGTTATGAGTACATAAAAAAAATGCACACTTTATATTGTGGGCATTCTTTTTTTATATTTTTAGAAAATGTTTCTTCCTCCCCTTTCCTTCGGAGAGGGGTTGGGGGTGAGGCTCTTCCATTGGCGCCGGTTTCCAAACCGGTGTCTACAAGAGATTTCAGTCTCTGACTGAATTTTAAGAAGTTCAATAAGTTCAATGTATTCAAAAGGTTTTATAATCCTGAAAAACAATAACACTGTGATTTATTAATCCTGTTATGAGTACATAAAAAAATAAAGCCCACTTTTTATTGTGGGCTTTATTTTTTTATTTTTTAGAAAATGTTTCTTTCTCCCCTTTCCTTCGGAGAGGGGTTGGGGGTGAGGCTATTATAAACCCATTTTTACTTTCAAGTTAGCATCTATTGCATCTAAAAATTCTTCAGTGTACAAATAATGATCTGCCATTGGCGCCGGTTTCCAAACCGGTGTCTACAAGAGATTTCAGTCTCTGACTGAATTTTAAGAAGTTCAATAAGTTCAATGAGTTCAAAAGGTTTTATAATCCTGAAAAACATTAACACTGTGATTTATTCTTCCTGTCATTGGTACATAAAAAATAAAGCCCACTTATTATTGTGGGCTTTATTTTTATATTTTTTAGAAAATGTTTCTTGCTCCCCTTTCCTTCGGAGAGGGGTTGGGGGTGAGGCTCCTATAATCCCATTCTCTTTTTCAAATTAGCATCTATTGCATCTAAAAATTCTTCAGTGTACAAATAATGATCTCCGTGAGATACTTTATTTCCGTGGATACAAACCGCTAAATCTTTTGTCATTTTTCCGCTTTCAACGGTTTCGATACAAACGGCTTCTAAAGCATTACAGAAATCAATCAACTCCTGGTTATTATCTAATTTTCCACGGAATGCCAAACCTCTTGTCCAAGCAAATATAGATGCAATCGGATTTGTGCTGGTTGGTTTTCCTGCTTGATGATCACGATAGTGACGAGTTACTGTTCCATGAGCAGCTTCTGATTCCATTGTTTTTCCATCAGGCGTAACCAACACAGAAGTCATCAAACCTAATGAACCAAATCCTTGAGCAACGGTATCACTCTGTACATCACCATCATAATTTTTACAAGCCCATACAAAATTGCCATTCCATTTTAAAGCACTAGCTACCATGTCATCAATCAAACGATGCTCGTAGGTAATGCCTGCAGCTTCGTAAGCAGCTTTAAATTCATTTTGATATACTTCTTCAAAAATGTCTTTAAAACGTCCATCATATTTTTTGAGGATGGTATTTTTTGTAGAAAGATATAAAGGCCATTTTTTGCTCAAAGCCATATTGAAACAGCTGCGTGCAAAGCCAAAAATACTTTCATCGGTGTTGTACATCGCCATTGCAACGCCATCACCTTTGTAATTGTATACTTCAAATACTTGAGCTTCGCCTCCATCTTCTGGAGTGAAAGTCATTGTTAATTTTCCTTTTCCTTTTATAACGGTATCGGTTGCACGATATTGATCACCAAAAGCATGACGACCTACAATGATAGGTGCTGTCCAGTTGGTTACCAAACGAGGTACATTACTCATTACAATTGGCTCTCTGAAAACCGTACCATCAAGGATATTACGAATGGTTCCGTTAGGACTTTTCCACATTTGCTTTAAACTAAATTCTTTCACACGCGCTTCATCAGGCGTAATTGTAGCACATTTGATACCAACACCACAAGCTTTAATTGCATTAGCAGCATCAATGGTTACTTGATCATTGGTTTCATCGCGATACTCCATTCCTAAATCATAATATTGAATAGGCACTTCGATGTAAGGAAGAATCAATTTGTCTTTGATGAATTTCCAGATGATGCGTGTCATCTCATCACCGTCTAATTCCACTACGGGATTTGCAACTTTTATTTTTGACATGGCTTAAAATTTTTGAACCGCAAAAGTAGGGAAAAAACTGTTTGATTCACGCGCTAAGGAGCAAAGAACGCTAAGGGAATTGAAACACGAAGATGAAATGCTTGCAGCATTTTTTTGACACAAAGGCGCGAAGGCAACAAACACAAAGACACGAAGGCACAAAGACACGAAGTTTTTTATAGAAAAAAGTTGCTAATATTTGGAAAATAGTTCCAATCTAATAAACGTCTCAAACCTCTAAACTTTGATGTTTGGTAAAAACACCAACATCGGCAGACGGAAATCCCCAACCTTTTGAACTCATTGAACTTTTAAAAATCTCGCATTTTTGAAACGAAATCTTCATGTAAAAACACTTACAAATTAGAAAACCATTCAGCTCCCCTCTCTACTGGAGAGGGGTTGGGGGTGAGGCCGTTCTCGTCCCCGCATACAACTCATACTCAAATAATCGACAATCAATTTTTCCGGTATAAAACTCAATTCTTCTTTTTGGTTTTAATCCAATTTTTTTTGCCAATTCTAAATTTCCTGTAAAAATATACCCCCAATAACCTTTACATTTTTGCTTTAAAAAATCACCCATTCTAGCATACGTTTCTTCCAATTCAATTTCATCACCCAATCGATCGCCGTACTCTGGATTGAAGTATATAACACCCGCTTCATTTTCCGGAATGGTCGTAGCTGCAAAATCGCAAAGTTCAAATGTGATCATATCTTCTACACCTGCAATACCCGCATTTACTTTTGAAATATTTACTGCATCTTCACTAATATCAGATGCGATAATTTTAGCTGCACAATTTTCTATAACTGCCGTTTCAATTTCTTTGTAAAAATCCAAATAGAATGATTCTTCATACCCACATAGATGCATAAACGAATAGTTGCTTCTATACAAACCTGGCTTGCGATTGCTTGCCAATAATGCAGCTTCAATAGCCAATGTACCAGACCCACACATCGGATTTATAAACGCAGATTTTCTATCCCATTTTAATGCCAACAAATTTGCGGCGGCTAATGATTCAAGCATTGGCGCCTTTCCTGGAATTTTTCTATACCCATGCTTCGACAATGTTTCTCCACTGGTATCTAAAAATAATTCTGCAATACTTTCTTTCCAATATAAATGAACCACTACCCCATTTAGCTCCGGACCAGAATTTGGACGCACGCCCGTTTTTTCTCTAAATCTATCCGCAATGGCGTCTTTAACTTTTACATTGGCAAACAAATTATTGGTAATGGTTTCGTTAGTGACATTACTCGTTATTGAAAAATTCTCTTCGGCAGGAATTATTTTCTCCCATTCTACTTTTACTAACGCATTATATAAATCCGATGCATCATACGCTGTAAATTCTTTGATAGAAAACAACACTTGACTGGCACAACGTAAATTTAAATTCAACCGAATACAATCTTGCATGGTTCCAAACAACTCTACGCCGGTTTTGAAAATTCTAACTGGAACTAATCCAAGTTCAGCAATCTCTTGTTGTAAATAATTAGACAATCGATTGCTACAAGTAACAATGATGCGGCTTTGCAAAGAAAATAAATTCATGAATTAAATATGAGGATCATAAATACTTACCGAAGTAGTTCCATACATTTCTGTAAACTATCTTTCCAGTAAGGAATTTGTATATTAAAGGTATGTTCAATTTTATTGGTATTTAAAATTGAATAATTGGGACGTTTTGCGGGCACAGGATATTCGCTAGAAGCAAT
>VFKL01000138.1 GCA_009885535.1 Chitinophagaceae bacterium
TCAAATTCAATCGTATTTAAAAAACAACTGTAAGGCGAATAGTCATACTCATCAAATTCGTCCACTTGCAAATGATTATTTTTTAAAGCCTTGAAAACCTCATTCAATCCATGATTCCACATTACATAGGATTGTTTTAAATCAGCTGCCTTATCTGCATAAGTTCCCAAATATTCTTCCACAATTGGACCCGAATTAAAATAATCATACCCAATTTTATCAAACTGATCATCAAACATCCAAACAACCGGATGAAATTCTACAAAAATAAATTTGCCATTTGGCTTTAGAAATGTGTTAATAATGTTTGCCCATTTATCTACATCAGGAAACCAACCAATGGTGCCATAAGAAGTAAAAACAATGTCAAATTCCTCATTTAAATATGATTTCAAATTATAGATATCACAACAAATAAAATTGACATCTACATTCATTTGTGATGCAATTTCTTTTGCCTTTTCAATCGCTTTTTCTGAGAAATCTATTGCGGTTACTTTTGCGCCCATCTTAGCTAAGGAAATACTGTCTTGTCCAAAATGACATTGCAAATGCAATACTGACTTGCCTTCTATGTTACCCAATAAATTTAATTCAATCTCTTTCAAAGAAGTTTGTCCTTGTAAGAACCCTGCTTGATTATAAAATGCTGAAGACAAATGAATGTCTACTTTATTGTTCCAAGAACTTTTATTTATGTTGATGTAATCAAGTGACATAGTGATTTTATTTATTGATGAATATATACACTATCCATCAAAAAGCTAGAATCTGACTGAGGAAATTTAAAATACACGTAGCCTAAATTAGAAGCGCTGTATAAGTAAGTAGATTGTAAATTTTGAAAAATCATCGTGCAAACACAACCTTCATATTTTACAACTAGTGAAATTATAATCGTGTCGCTAATTGTATTTACATTGAAATTATTAAAATTACCACAACCATTAATTGCATTGTATTGAATATTGATATTGATGGGTTGATTTATGATTCCACTATCGGGCATGCTTACTTGCGTTACAGGGGATGAAACGTAACTTAAGCAGTCGGTTTCATTTTCTGTTCTGCAAGAACAAAGAAATATCATAAAAAGTACAAAAAGCAATTTGAATCTAGACATGATAATAATTTTTAAATATTAAAAAACGGATTGGATATATAATTTAGCATTCTTTATCTAATTCATAAAATGTTGGCATTAAAAAATATTTAAACTACAGAAATCGTTTTTTTGTAATGTACGTTTCTTTCAGAAAGGTAATTAAAGATAAAATCAAAACAGGCTTCATCATGTCCGATAAGTTCTGGCGGAAAGACACCTTTATGCGTAAACAATCCATTTAAAAACATGTTGGCAGCTGCTGTGGCGGTGTATCCTGTGGTACGTGCCATCGAAGAGGTATTTGTGTTTGTACAAAATTCATCATACAAAAAGTAATCAATTTTTTCTGTTTTGCCTTCATGATTTTCACCCGTAACAGAAACGCGCATGATGGTTAACTCAGGTTCGTTATCACCCAGCTTCCATTCATTAAATAATATTTTGCTTGTGAAATCCAATGGAGAAATTTCTATTCCATTTATAGAAATAGTTTCTTGACTAAAGAATCCGCTTTCTTTTAACACTCGCACGTATTCTACATGTCCGGGATAACGCAATGTTTTCTCCTTCATGTTTTTGATGTGCGGCATGGTATAAATAATTGACCTTAATCCATCTGAGTTGAATGATTCGAGTGTTCCTACTTCATCAAAATGTACATATTCACAATCCGATAACGCTGGTCGGGTGATGAGATTTCCGTTCTCAATATATCTTGCAGGCCTTGTATATTCTTCGATTACATCAATAGGTGAAAAAGGGGCTTTATAACAAAAAGGCCATTTTTTTATTTTGGGTAATCCGCCAACTAAACATTCAAAATCGGTGAGTTTATGGGTATGATTATATCTGCCTAAAATAAAATTACCGATGCCAGGCGCTACGCCACAATCTACAATTGCTGTTACTCCATTTGCTTTTGCTAAGGCATCGAGATCCAAGGCGTTTTCGGGGAAGAAAGAAATATCAACAAGATTTTTTTTCGCAAGAATGATTTGCTTGATGGTTTCAAAGCCTAAAAACCCCGGTACGGCACAAATGACCAAATCGAAATTGGAAATAGCTTTTTTAAGTTCATCGTGATTGGTAACATCGAGTTGAACATATTTTACAGAATCATTTTTTTGTTGGAGTAGATTTAATCTTTCAACGCTTAGATCTGTAAGTGTAACTGCATGATTTTTTGCCAAATCAAATGCCATCGCACTTCCAACCATACCCGCGCCTAAAATAATGATGTTGCTCATAAATGAATACTAATTTATAAATAGCAATTAAGCAATGGAACCAATAAATAGAATAACTAAAATCAATGCCAATAATATAAGAAAGATAAAACCAAAGCCAAGCCAAATACCGGCATTAGCAAAACCTTTACCCCTGAGTTTCCCTTTGCTTTGTTTGATGTTTTTTTTACTGATAAAACCCATAATAATTCCACCCAATGCAAATAAAATGCCTAGTCCGCCTAAGATGCCTGCAAAGAGTGATAAAATACCCACCCCACCAGATGCAAAAGCAAAAATACTAAGAGGTTCGGTTTTAACATCTCCATCTATATCCGAGTCCGTTTTAAAATCTAATGTTGAGCCATTTGCATATTTAATTTTAGAAACGTCAGTTTTAAATGCTTCATAAGTTGGGCCATCTGTATTATCACAACTTTTATATCGCACAAATTCGCCATCAATGACAATGTTTGTTGCTTCAACTCTTTCCCCATTTATAAAATAAATTACATCACAATTATCTACAGGTGATTTGTTAGATAATGCTAGTGTGTTCTTTGTTGGAATAGTCATGCTAGTAAGCACTAATACAACTATAAAAATCCCAAATCCTTTTAATAATTTATGCATAAAATTTCTTTATAAAAATAGACGCAACAACATCAAATAATGTTGCTTTAAAAAAATTTTTACTCACGCATTGTAATTTTTATTTCAACACATTTAATTCCTTACCAATTTTTATAAATGCATCTATCGCTTTATCTAAATGCGCTTGTTCATGTGCTGCACTTAGTTGAACTCGAATTCTCGCCTGACCTTTTGCTACAACCGGAAAGAAGAATCCAATTACATAAATGCCTTCATCTAATAACCGAGCTGCAAATTGTTGCGCCAATACGGCATCATACAACATAATCGGTACAATGGGATGTTCTCCAGGTTTAATATCAAATCCCGCTTCAGTCATTTTTGTGCGGAAATATTTGGTATTGTATTCTAGCTTATCTCTGAGTTCGGTGGTTTCGCTTAATAAATTTAAAACGGCAATAGAAGCGCCTACAATGCTTGGTGCTAGTGTATTGCTGAATAAATATGGACGGCTGCGTTGACGCAACATTTCAATCACTTCTTTTTTTCCTGATGTAAAGCCACCACTTGCCCCGCCTAGTGCTTTTCCTAAAGTCCCCGTAATAATGTCAACTCTTCCCATTACATTTCTGTATTCATGGGTACCACGTCCTGTTTTACCCAAAAACCCGGAAGAGTGACATTCATCAATCATCACAATGGCATCGTATTGATCTGCGAGATCACAAATCACATCAAGCTGCGCAATGGTGCCATCCATACTGAACGAACCATCGGTAACAATAATTCTACTTCTTAAATGAGCAGACTCTTTAAGTTTCAA
>VFKL01000037.1 GCA_009885535.1 Chitinophagaceae bacterium
CAAACACCAAACACCAAACACCAAACACCAAACACCAAACACCAAACACCAAACACCAAACACCAAACACCAAACAATAAATAACAAACAATAAAATAAAAAAGCTGCCCTTTTGAGACAGCTTTTTTAAAAGTTATTAATCTACATTAATCGTCAATTTTAATTTTACCTTTTGATTTTGCGATTACTTCTTCTGCAACGTTTATTGGAGCAGGAGCGTAATGACTGAATTCCATGGTAGAAGTAGCACGACCACTAGATAATGAACGCAATTGAGTTACGTAACCAAACATTTCACTTAATGGAACTTTAGCTTTGATCACTTGTACACCATGTCTGCTATCCATACCTTCAAGCATACCACGACGACGGTTAAGATCACCTGTAACATCACCCATGTATTGATCTGGCGTTAATACTTCCACTTTCATGATTGGCTCAAGTAAAACTGGTTTTGCTTTACGGCCTGCTTCACGGTAACCTTGTTTAGCACAAAGTTCAAATGAAATGGCATCAGAATCCACATCATGGTAACTACCATCAAATACACGTACTTTCATATCAACAATTGGATACGCTGCTAATACACCATTGGTCATACTGGCTGTAAATCCTTTGATGATTGGCGGGATAAATTCTTTTGGTATAGATCCTCCAAAGATGTCGTTTACAAATTGTAAACCACCCAATGGATTTTCTTTTAACCACTCTGCATCTGCTGGTCCGATTTCAAACATGATATCACCAAATTTACCACGACCACCCGTTTGTTTTTTGTATGTTTCACGGTGTTGAACCATTATTTTAAATGCTTCTTTATAAGCAACCTGAGGCGCACCTTGATTGATTTCAACTTTAAATTCACGCTTCATACGATCGATGATGATCTCCAAGTGAAGCTCACCCATTCCACTCAAAATGGTTTGGCCTGTTTCTTCGTCTGTACGTACACGTAATGTTGGATCTTCTTCCACCAATTTAGCAATCGCCATACCCATTTTATCAACGTCAGCTTGAGTTTTAGGCTCAATAGCAATTGAGATTACCGGCTCTGGGAAAGTCATTGCTTCCAATACAATTGGATGATTTTCATCGCACAACGTATCTCCAGTTTTGATGTCTTTAAATCCTACACCAGCTCCGATATCACCAGCTTCGATAAAATCGATTGGGTTTTGTTTGTTGGCATGCATCTGCATGATACGACTTATACGTTCTTTTTTACCAGTTCTTGTATTTAATACATAAGAGCCCGCATCTAATCTTCCAGAATATGCTCTGAAGAAAGCCAAACGTCCTACGAAAGGATCCGTCATGATTTTAAACGCCAATGCTGCAAATGGCTCTTTAGCATCTGCTCTACGGGTTAATTCTTCTCCATTATCTGGGTTAACGCCGTTAACAGCTTCAATATCCAATGGACCAGGTAAATAACGACAAATGGCATCTAATGCAGTTTGTACTCCTTTGTTTTTAAATGAAGAACCACACATCATTGGAATGATAGAGATATCAATTACTGCTTTACGAATCGCTTCGTGCATTTCGTCTTCAGTAATGGTATTTGGATCATCAAAGAATTTCTCCAAAAGTTTTTCATCATATTCAGCTACCGCTTCAACTAAATGTTGTCTCCACTCATTTACTTCATCAATCATATCTTCTGGGATTGGAACTACTTTGTATGTCATGCCTTGAGTAGCATCATCCCAAACCATTCCTTGCATGGTAATCAAATCTACCACACCTGTAAAGTTATCTTCAGCGCCAATTGGCAATTGAAGTGGAACAGCTTTTGCGCCAAGCATTTCTTTAACTTGTTTTACCACGTTTAAGAAATCAGCACCACTACGATCCATTTTGTTTACGAATCCGATACGTGGTACTTTATAACGATTGGCTTGACGCCAAACTGTTTCTGATTGAGGCTCTACACCTGATACTGCACAAAACAATGCCAATAAACCATCCAATACACGAAGTGAACGCTCAACCTCTACGGTGAAATCCACGTGACCTGGCGTATCAATGATATTGAATTTAAATTGTTTTGTATTTGCATCTTTAACACCTTGAACAGTTGGGAAATTCCAAAAGCACGTAGTTGCTGCAGAAGTAATGGTAATACCTCTTTCTTGTTCTTGAGCCATCCAGTCCATGGTTGCAGCACCTTCGTGCACTTCACCAATTTTATGATTCACACCTGTATAATATAATATACGTTCGGTGGTAGTGGTTTTACCCGCATCAATATGTGCGGCAATACCAAAGTTTCGTTGATAACGTAAATCTGCCATCTTTTTTTATTTTGTTGTTTTAGATTTTATTTTGAAATTTATTTTTGAGTAGGGTAATTTGGGTTACCCGTGGAATTGTTTGACCAATTCAGTTTCGATATGTAGGTTTATGCTCTCATAATATGCTAACTCGCTCAATTGAAATCTTAACCAAATTGACGTAATTAGCGTCGCAAAGGTAATGGAATTCATCTTTAATCCAAATTGATTACAAAATAATTTAATCATTAGTTCTTTTTGATTCTTCATAGTTTTATTTAATTTGCTTTATGTTTAAAAATACGAAACCCTTATACCTTAGTTTTTTACTGTTATTTCTGTTTTTTAATGGTTTGAAATCACAAAATTTATCGGATTCTTCGATACAAACCTTTAATTATAAAAAAGATTTCAAAACGATTTTGACCAATAGTCAAGATCAAGAATCGAATTTATGTTACGAGAAGCTATTGAAAAGATTTCAGGATAATGATTCTACTTTAACCAATTATGAAACGCTTGCCTTAATGATTGGGTTTACAGAAAATCCAAAATATAAACCCATGGAGGATATGGAAAAAGAAGTTGAAATTTTTGACCATAACAACGCAAACGAATTTTCTGAAGCCATTGAAAAATCGAAATCTTATTTACGAGGCCATCCACTTAGTTTATTGGTGCTTCGCGAAATTTCTTATGCTTATGGAAAAATCAGTAAAGTGTACGAAAAAGATATGGTTTTTGATAGTGCCATTTATTTTAATGGCCTTTCAAGTTATTACATGAGCCTGAATGATAAAATTATGGAAGCTATGATTTTTAGTGGAAAAGGCAGATCTCCTGAAAATCCAATTTTTTCATTGGGATTGGCCGATGGAGAACATTTTATTCCAAATGTGGGTTATGAAATGGAAAAGAAAAACACATTATGGAATAAAAATGGTGATTTTTTGGAGCATATTGTAGCCATTGATAAGGTTACAAACAAAGATTTTTACTTTGTTATTCAACATGCCAAATTAAAGATAGATGACGAAAGTGAGGTAAAATTGGATGAGCAAAATCATCAAATTAAAAATGGCAAGAAAAAAAATAAAAAATTAACATCAAAAGAAAAAGCAATTGCTGCTCTTGCTTCTCCAAATAAAACCAGTGAAGAACTTTCAATACAAGTGGCAAACACAGACTCTATGCAAAACGCATCGCCCGTGATAATAGATTCTACAAAAAATGACAAGCCCAAAAAACAAAAATCAAAATCAAAAGAAAAAACAATTCCTGCTCTTGCTTCTTCAAAAAAAAACAGTGAAGAACTTCCAATACAGGTGGCAAACACAGACTCCATGCAAATCACATCACCTGTGATAATAGACGCTACAAAAAATGTCAAGCCCAAAAAACAAAAATCAAAATCTAAAGAAAAAGCAGCTCCTGTTTCTGTTTCTGAAAATAAAACCAATGTAGAAATTCCAATACAAATGCCCAGCAGCGACTCGATGCAAACAGCACTACCTGTGATAATAGATTCTACAAAAAACGGCGTAGATAAAGTAAATCAATAAATTTAATGCTTACCATTCAATTAAATAAATCAGTGTAAAAGGACTTTTGATGGCATAATCAATGCTTAAGTTTTTTACTTTTTGAGGTTTGGTAAGTTCAAAATCTATGTTGTGTGAAAGGTCGTTAATGATGAGATCTTGAAACGGTTGTGCATATAATTTTACATGCCCAATTCTTTTTGAGCTTTGCCAAAATTCATGCGTTGTTTTATCGCTATAAGTTAGCATGAAAGAGTTGCCATTACCATCTCCATCTATATCAAACCATTCGTAATGACGATAAATTGGATAAGTATCTGCAGGATAATCCAGATTTACATAATTGGTGGATAAATCAAATGTAATTTTTTTTGGTGTTTTAGTTGAAGATTTATTGATGCTGAATTTCCCAAAACCTTTATTTTCTGTATCTGAAATTATGCCTTCTGTATTTTCGGGATTAATAAGGGTAGGAATTCTGAGCGGTATCGTTTCTTCGAATTTGTTAGTTTCGATTGAAGAAATTTGGAGAAAAAAACTTCCATCCGACCAAATAATAGAATCTACATTTCCTTCACTGTTTTTACCGTTGCCAATCATCATAAAATAATTGCCACCAGAATCAACCTTCATTATTTGAGATTCGGCGTACAATTCAATGTTATCGGTATGTTGCTGTATAATTTTTATGTTTACGGGAATAGAAATTTTATCAAAACCAATATAAGTTGATAAGTCTATTTTGCCATGGAAGCCAATATGTTGTGCGGCTGCATTTTTGGAAATGCATACAATCAACAAGAAAAAAAGTTTAAAACAAAGTTTCATTTTATATGCATTTTACAATTCTAATAAAACGGCTTTTTCGATTAATTTAATGCGATTTTATCTTTATTGGCCAATTGTCCACATGCTGCATCGATGTCTTTTCCGCGGCTTCTTCTAACCCTAACATTTACTTTATGTTTGGCTAAAAAATCGGTAAATAATTGTGTGGTATCTTCTTCTGGCTTAATGAATTCGGCACCTGCAATTGGGTTGTATTCAATTACATTAATTAAATGTGTAGGAATTTTTCGGTATATTTTTACCAATTCGGCAGCATCTTCCAAACTGTCATTTGTATCTTTAAATAAGATGTATTCTAAAGTAATGTCATTTTTAGTATGATCATAAAAATAATTCAATGCTTCAATTAATGTATCAATGGTGTTTGATTCATTGATGGGCATGATTTCATTTCGTTTTTTATCGGTAGGGGCGTGTAATGAAAGCGCCAAATTGAATCTCACTTTATCATCGCCCAATTGCTTAATCATTTTTGCTACGCCAGCAGTGGAAACGGTTATCCTTTTGGGACTCATGTTCATACTATCCGAAGCGGTAATTCTATCAATCGATTTTAATACATTTTTGTAATTCAATAAGGGTTCACCCATTCCCATGTATACAATATTAGACAGTTTTTTATTGTACATTTTTTCACTTTGTTCATTGAGCAATACGACTTGGTCGTATATTTCATCAAAGCTGAGGTTACGTTTTCTTTCCATTTTACCTGTTGCACAAAATTTGCAGGTTAAGCTACACCCAATTTGAGAGGATACACAAGCGGTATTTCTTTTTTCGGTTGGAATTAAAACACCTTCAATTAAATGGTCATCAAAAGTTTTGAATCTTGATTTAATGGTACCGTCATTGCTATACTGTGTGGCATCTACACGGATGGCGTTCATTTCGAAGTCTTCAGAAAGTTTTTTTCTTAATTCATGTGAAAGGTTACTCATCTGTTCGAAATCTCGTACATTTTTTTTCCATAACCACTCGTAAGCCTGAATGGCACGAAATTTTTTATCGCCTATAGATTCAAAGTATGCTTTAAGTTCTATTAGGGAAAGTTCTCTGATATTTTTAGTTGATGACATTTTGCAAAGATAATCATCCTACATTTGAATATCTTTTAGTTACAATCTAAACTTTTGGAAATTATAATTAAATTTTCCAATTTAGTGTTGATAACCATTTTGTTTTCTAAAAATATAAAATAATGGAAACTGTTTATATAATAGATTCAGTGCGCACGCCAATAGGAAGATATGGTGGTGTATTGTCAAGTATAAGGCCAGATGATTTGTTGGCTTTGGCCATTAAGGCTTTGATCAATCGAAATCCAAATGTGGATGTAAATGCCATTGAGGATGTAATCGCTGGTGCGGCAAATCAAAGTGGAGAGGATAATCGTAATGTGGCTAGAATGGCAGCATTATTGGCTGGATTACCAACAACGATAGCCGGAAATACGGTAAACAGATTATGCGCTAGTGGGTTGCAAGCCATTATGGATAGTGCAAGAACAATTGCTTGTGGAGATGCGCAAATGATGATAGCCTGCGGCGTAGAAAGTATGAGTAGGGCACCATTTGTAATGCCAAAAGCGGCGAGTGCTTTTGATAGAAATGCACAAATATTTGATACAACAATGGGTTGGCGTTTTGTAAATCGTCAACTTGCTGAGATGTATTTTCCATATACTATGGGTGAAACAGCCGAAAATATTGCCAAGCAATGGAATATCAGTAGACATGCACAAGATGAATTTGCCATGAGCAGCCAACAGAAGTATGCAAAAGCCCATAAAGAAAATAAATTTAAAGAAGAAATAATTCCAGTTCGTGTTCAATTAGGGAAAGATACATTTGATGTGGAGATTGATGAGCATCCAAGATTAACGGGCTTAGACAAATTAGCCATGTTGAAACCTGCTTTTATAAAAGATGGAACAGTAACTGCCGGAAACAGCAGCGGTATTAATGATGGTGCATCTGCTATGTTATTGGCAAACGAAACAGCGGTTAAAAAGTATGGATTAACACCAATTGCAATCGTAAAAAGTATGGCTGTTGCAGGGGTGGAACCTGCTGTAATGGGAATTGGTCCGGTACCCGCCACACAAAAAGTATTGAAGCGTGCAGGCATATCCGTTACTGATCTTGATTTGATAGAACTTAATGAGGCATTTGCATCACAAAGTATCGCTTGTATTCATGATTTAGGATTGGATTTAGAGAAAGTAAATGTTAATGGTGGCGCCATTGCTTTAGGTCATCCATTGGGTTGCAGCGGGGTAAGAATTTCAACCACTTTATTACATGAGATGAAAAAAAGAAGTAGCAAATACGGATTGGCTACCATGTGTGTTGGCGTTGGACAAGGCGCTGCAATACTTTTTGAAGGCGTATAGAAAAAAGTAAATAAATAGTTGGGATTATTCTGCTGAAATTTTGTTTTTCAAATAACCAGATAATACATCTATGGCAACTGATTCTTGCAAACCCGTTTTTAATTGCTTTACCATACAAACCTTTTCCGCAATTTCTTTACTCCCTAAAATAACTACATAGCTAATTTTTTTCTTGTCGGCATATTTAAATTGTTTATCCAATTTAACTGACTCATGATATAACTCAGCTGAAATGCCCTGTTTTCTGATGTCTTGCATTATTGAGTACGCATGTAAAGATTCAGATTCACCTAAGTTGAAGAACATCACTTGAGTGCCAAATTGTGCATCCGCAGGAAATAAATTCAACTCTTCCATCACATCAAAAATTCTATCTACGCCAAAGCTGATGCCTACTCCAGGAATGCCAGGTACGCCAAACAATTCCGTTAAATTATCGTATCTACCTCCTCCGCCAATGCTTCCCATTTGAACATTTTCTGGTGCTTTAACTTCAAATATTGAACCGGTATAATAATTCAATCCTCGTGCCAATGTGAAATCGATTTCGATGTTTGCTGTGGTGGATTGTTGAGTTATCCATGTCAATTCCTCAATTCCGTTTTTTGCATTTTCATTATTCCCCAATAATTGTGTTATTGATAATAATTTCTCTGGATTACTCCCATTTATTCCGAGATATGTTTCGATAGATTTTATTTGTGTTTCATTTAATCCACGTTGTTCTAATTCAATTTTTACTTTGTCTATACCAATCTTATCTAGTTTGTCGATGGCAATGGTGATGTCGGTTAATAAATGTTCGCCTCCACATGATTCTGCCAATGCCAATAGGATTTTTCGGTTGTTGATTTTTAACGTGTAATCCTTTATGCCAAGCGTAATAAAAACATCGTGATAAATATTGGTGAGATCTAATTCGTTGAGTAAAGCATTACTTCCAACTATATCCGCATCACATTGTGTAAATTCTCTGTAGCGCCCTTTTTGTGGCCTATCGGCTCGCCACACCGGTTGAATTTGGTAGCGTTTAAACGGGAACGTTAGTATACCATGATTCATCGCTATATATCTTGCAAATGGAATCGTTAAATCATATTTCAAAGCCCTTTCGGTAAGCAAAGAACTATTTTTCCCTTCTAATACTTTTTCAAAACCAGCTTTTGCTTTGTCGATATTTTTAGGATCGTTGAGTCCATTATTCAGAATTTTAAAAATCAAACGATCACCTTCTTCTCCGTATTTCCCCATTAACGTGTCAAGGTTTTCCATCGCTGGCGTTTCTAATGGTTGAAATCCGTATAACTCAAATACATGTTTAATGGTAGAAAGAATATAATTTCTTTTATGCACCGTCTCTGCTGAAAAATCTCTGGTTCCTTGCGGTAAACTTGGTTTTGACATCTAACTAATTTGATTTTGAAAGGTGAGCATATTGATTGATGATGGTATCGCAAGCTTTGTCGATAAGATCATAAACCTCGACAAAATCTTTTTCGGTTCCATACCAAGGATCTGGAACATTTTGCAATTTTCCAGGGTAAAGTGGTTCTAAAAATAATTGAACTTTTTGTTCTGAGTATTCATCTTGAGCAATTCTTTGAATATCGAAGATTACATCGTTTGCCATGGCAAAAATCAAATCGTATTCCGATAAATCTTTTTTTACAAATTGTCTTGATATTTGTTTGCTGATGTCAATTCCTTTCTGTAAACAAATTTTCGTACTCAATTGATGTGGGTGTTCTCCATTGTGAAAACCATTTGTACCGGCACTTTCAATCCTCCAATTCAAACCAGCTTTTGCTGCTTTATCCTTTAAAATGCCTTCTGCAATTGGACTTCTACAGATATTGCCTAAGCAAACCATTAAAATATTCATTAGTTATTTTTATTGAAATTAAAAAAAATGCATTAAATCGAACAACACAAGTACAGATATAATAACATTTTGTCAAAGATAATTACTCAATATTTTATTATGGAAAAATTATGGGATAATCATCAGTTTTTCGGCGTTTTAAAATGCTAATTATTTCTACAAATGCTAATTTTTTTGATATCGGTGTAATAGAAAAATAAACTCATTAATACCGATTAGGCATCTGTAATGGTCCAATGAAATTGTCCCAAACAGCTGTCATATCGGCATTAAACAAGAAAAAGTATAACAAAAAAGTAATTATAATTGGATTAAATTGCGGATAAAAATAAAGCATCATGTCATCTGAAGAAAATAAAGATTTAACTGTTCGAGAAAAAGGCATCATTAGAATGCGTAGTATTATGGATTTAGGTATGGGGATTATGTGGACTGCAATGGGAATATGCTCAATGTTTATAAAACATATAAATGTTGACATTGCTGCAAGATACGAACCATCTACCATGTTGGTTTTCGGAATAGTTTGTACCATTTATGGCATTTTTAGAATTTACAGAGGGGTGAAGAAGAATTACTTGAAAGAGAGGGGGAAAGAGGTTTAAGAAGTTTCAGAGGTTTGAGAAGTTTAAGAGGTTTAAGAAGTTTAAGAGGTTTAAGAAGTTGGGAATTTTGAAAAGTAAAAGCTTCATTTTCTTATTTATTATTTTTAATTTCTTATTCCTTATTCTCATTGCCACTTTTCGCGAAATTGAACACCAAACACCAAACTAAATGAATATTTGATACGGAACATGATTAAACTCCCTTCACCTTTTGGGGGAAGGGTTGGGGAAGGGGGCTACCAAACCACAAACATTATTGAATGAATTTCAGGATTGTCTTATATATTTTTTGTCTTTTTATGGTCAGTTGTGCTGGTGATAAAGCAAATAAAAGCGCAACAGATACGCCTGAAAAGGGAACGATTTATATCAGTGTGGACGAGTCTTTTAAGCCTGTGATGGAACAGCAAATTAAAATGTACGAAGCTTCTTTTCCTGAAGTGCATATTATTGCAACCTATAAATCGGAAGCAGATTGTTTTAGGGATTTGATATCGGATACATTAAATCGACTTGTGGTGGTTGGACGAGGATTAAATAAAAAAGAAGAAAGATATTTAACTGATTCATTAAAGTATAATCCAGGATGTAATGCAGTTGCATCCGATGCGATAGCGATTGTAGTCAATGCAAAAAGTGAGGATACTTTATTTACACCAGCTTCATTAAAATCGGAGTTGCAAGGAAAAAAAGTAAACAATAAAACCTATGTATTTGATGGGTTAAATGCTACAAGCACGGTTCGATATATAAAAGAATCGATTTTGAAAGGAGAAGCTTATGACACATCTGTGGTTAAAGCGGTTAAAAATAGTCAGGATGTGTTGAATTATGTTTCTACACATGAAAATGCAGTTGGGTTTTTAGGTATAAGTTGGATAGGAAATCCAGAAGAAACGACGCAGATTAAATTATTGGAAACTGTAAAAATTGCATTTGTACAATGTGAAGTTTGTGCAGACAAACCCTTTGTAAAGCCGATGCAGGAAAGTATGATTACAAGAAGGTATCCGTTGGTGAGAAGCTTATTTTATATCAATAAAGAAAATTATAAAGGATTAGGAACGGGGTTTGTAGCATTTTTGAAATCTGAGCGGGGACAATTGATTTTCAGAAGGGCTTATTTAGGTCCAATTATGGATTTTGAAGTAAGAAAAATAAACATTAACGAAAAGTTGTTAGAAAAATAAGCAGTGCTTTAATGGTTATTCTATTATTTTTACATTAATACAAAAAAAATAAAAATTTTAAAAAATGAACAAGTTAAAAATTGGTTTGATGGTATTTGCGTTAATGGTTTTAAATACAGCATTTGCACAAACCATCGAGGTAGGAAAACAACAAGTTTATTACGAGCGTTATAAATCAGCAAAAGAAACATTTCAAAAATTGGTGGCGGTAAATCCGAATGATGATGTAGCTATTTATTGGCTTGGTCAAGCAATGATTCTGCCAGACGATGTTACCTCAAAAGATATTTCTGAAGCAAAAGCGTTGTATCAATCTAAATTATCTATTCCAAGTAATTTTCTAATAATGGTAGGTATAGGACAAATAGAGTTGATGGAAGGGAAAATTCAGGATGCACGCAGTCGTTTTGAAACGGCGGTTTCTTTAACTGCTGGAAAGAATTTAGCTGTATTAAATGCCATTGGTTTTGCAAATGGTAACCCCGATTCTAAGAATGGGGATGCTGCTTATGCCATTGAAAAATTAAAACAAGCTACACAATTAAAAAAGTTTAACGATCCAGAGGTTTTAGTAAACCTGGGAGATGCGTATAGAAAAAATATGGATGGCGGGAATGCTGATCAAACCTATAAAGCAGCACTTGCTATAAATCCAAATTACGCGCGTGCAAATTTCAGATTGGGAAAATTGTATCAATCACAGGGTAGGGGACAAGAATCTATTTTTATGGAATTTTATGATAAGGCAATAGCAAGTGATCCAGCTTACGCACCAGTTTATTCTACATTGTTTAATTATTATTATGAAACCAACGTAACGAAAGCTGCAGAGTATTTCGAAAAATGGCAGTCGAATTCTGACGTAGATTATAAAACATGTTATTACAGAGCCGCGTTAAAATATGCGCAAGGATATTTCATGGAAGCGATTACAAAATCTGATGAATGTATCAATGAAAGTAAGGAGAATCCATATCCCAATTTATTTGGATTGAAAGCAAATGCATACAACAGATTAAAAGATTCAGTACATGCCATTGAAAGTTATGCAGAATATTTTAAGCGTCAATCTCCTGAAAAAATCACATCTGGTGATTATGTAGAGTATGCAAAAAATTTATTGAAAATTCCTGGAAACGAAGCACAGGCTGGTTTAATTATAGACAAAGCGGTTTCTATGGATTCGATTGAAGCCAATAAAGTACAGTATTTAAAAGCCGTAGCACAAGCATATGAAAGTAGAAAAAGTTATATTGAAGCAGCGGATTGGTACAGTAAAATTGTTTCGATAAAAAAGAATCCTTCAAAATATGATATGAATACCACTGCGTTTAATTATTATAAAGGCGGTGATTTTCAAAAATCAATTGCAGCTTTTACACTTTCTGCAAATAAGTTTACAGATGATCCTTATGCATACAACATGATTGGAAAGGCAAGCTGGGCAATAGATACAACCATGGAACAAGGTTTGGCAAATGCAGCATTTGAAAAAACAATACAATTGGCGATGGTTGACAGCGTAAAATACAAACCACAATTAATGACTGCTTACAAATATTTTGTGGCTTATTTTGCCAACATCAAAAAGGATAAAGACATGGCATTGAGTTATGTAGAAAAAGCATTGGCATTAGATCCCAATGATGCAGAAGCTAAAATGTATAAGGAGGCTATAACTGCAAAACCAACATCAACTTCAAAGCCTAAAGAAGGGAAGAAGCCGTAACGCTGCGCGTGTTTAAATCGCTTCGCTGGTTCAAATCACTTCGTTGGTTTAAGTCGCTGCGCTTGTTCAATTCGCTACGCTGGTTTAGAGCACTTCGCTGGTTATAAAAGTCAGAGTGAGAATGAAAAAGAGAGCGAACAATGAGTTCTGACTTTTTCATCGCTCTCATTCTGTTTCTCGCTTTTTACTTGTTTCAGAACGATTAAGTCACTACGGTTGTTTAAGTCACAACTTGGGTTTAAATCGCTCTGCTTGTTTAAGACGTTTCTCTATTTCAATACGGAATGAACTTCTAAAACTTTTGAATACAGCCAACCTTTTGAACTCATTGAACACATTGAACCTTTGGAACTTTCTCAACATCACAAACCTCAAAAACTTCATAAACTTCTCAAACCCCTACTTCATAAACCCTACAATCGCTCTAACCATTTCATCCGATATTGGCAATGAAGGGTCACTGTAACTTTTTATGTTCTGGGATTTATCACCTTCCACAATTTTTAAAACATGGTTCATATTTGTTATAATGGTTAAGGTTGCCTCTGGTTGGGCTTTATATAATAATTGCGCATCTTCTTCCGAAACCTGAATATCGTTATCACCTTGAAGGATTAATACCGGAATTTTTAATTTTTTGATCTCTGTTAGAGGGTCGTATTTAAACCAGCTGATTAAATAGGGTTGTACACTTGGGCGAAACAAGCTATACAATAAAGGGTTTATTTTTTTTACCATAAAACCGGCTTCAATGCTATCAATGGCAAGGTTTGAATAATCTTGAATTTCTTCAGATTGTGATTTTAATTGCTTTTTGATGAGGGTTCCTGCTTTTTCTCCAGCGCCGGAAATAGAAATGTATTTATCTGCTTGACCATTTGCGGCAATCATGCCAATTAACGAACCTTCGCTATGCCCTGCAATGATGATTTCACTAAAACGATTGTCTTTTTTAAACTTATTTATCCAATCTATTACATCATTTACATAATCATCAAATCGAAGATCGGCCTCACTTTTCATTGCGAGTTTGCTTTCCCCAATTCCGCGTTTGTCGTATCTGATTGATGCAATGCCAGCGTTTCCCAATTCGTTAGCCAAATATTTTAAGCTGTTGTTTTTGCCCTTAATCATTATTGTATTTCCGTCTCTGTCTGTTGGTCCAGATCCAGCAATGATGATAACTAGCGGCGAAGATTTTGTTTGAATGGGGGTCGTTAATGTGCCGTATATATTGCCGGTTTTTGTTTCTAACATCACTGGCGCTTCAATATAATTTGAATCTTTTTTGATATCGATTTGTGCGAAAGCGCTCGACAATAAGATGAAAAAGTTGATGGTGGAAAGGAGGAGTTTGGTCATTTTTTTTTATTAAGGATGGTTTAAGTTGCTGCCCTGGTTTCAGGGTTTAATGGTTTAAAACGCTACGCTGGTTTAATACACTTCGTTGGTTTAATTCGCTATGCTTGTTTAAGACGTTTCTCTATTTCAACATGGGATGAACTTCTAAAATTTTTGAATATGTCAACCTTTTGAACTCAATGAAACTTTTGAACTTTTTAAAATTCAGTCTGAAACTGAAATCTCTCGTAGACACCGGTTTGGAAACCGGCGCCAATGCAAAGAACCAGCTAAGCGATTTAAACAAGTTCTTCCTTGATGATTAGTGAAAACACCAACATCGGCAGACCTAAATCCCCAACCTTTTGAACCCATTGAACCCATTGAACCTTTTGAACGTCTTAAACCCCACAAACCCCACAAACCTCATAAACCCCACAAACCTCAAAAACCTCTCTCTAAAACGTCGAATCCGGATTTACCTTTTTATTCGCCGCTGGATTAAAAAGTTCATCTAGCATGCTCGCCAATCTTATTCCTCCAACAACCAATTGTTTCTTGATTACTTCAATGTTTTTATCTAGATATTTATCATCTAAAAAGTTTTTTTCAAAATCATACGCCTGATCAAGATAAGCACGAGATTCGTACATCCATTTGAGTTCGTTTATCTTTTTGAATGAGGCTATTTCATCACTTTTTAAAGAAGCATAATATTGCATACAAGTGTCTAAATTAATTCTTTTGTATTCCAAGATTTGTGTGTCCCAAACGCTATGCAAATTACCTGAAACATGTGGTGAGCTTACTTGTATTGAGTTTCCTCCTCTGTCAATGCCATATCCATTATGAAGCGGCTGATGAAGATCTCCCACTAAATGAAACAGAAGCAGTATTCGGTATTTAATTTCTTTGTCAGACAATTCCGTTTCATGTCTGTTTTTTAATTCTGAAAAAGCGGAGTGTATAACAGTCATTGAATTTCTTTCTGCACTTGGTGCGTATTTGGTTCCTTTATCAAGATTTATATAATGCCACGAACGCATGTAATTATAGTAACTGTTTCCTTTTTGTTCATCCATCCAATTTGCCGCTTCTTCAATAGTGAGGTTGCCTAAATATTTTTTTACAATTTTTTGAGTGGTAGAATCTAGGAATTTAAATGCAACTTCTGCAACCAAATTGTGTCCAGTTTTCCCCCAAGCAAAAGATTTTACATTTGAATTGAACAGCAAAATGCTTAAAAATAAAATAGTAATGAATCTATTGTTCATAGTTGTAATTTTTAAGCGAAGCTAATCGTTTTTTACAAGATTTCTCAGTTATCAATCTGTGTATGATTTTTAGTTTTAACGTGTCATTTAATTTTTTTCTTTATTGTTTTATTAAGTTAACTTGCACCGTTCTAATAAAAACCCAAAATGAATCAATACAAAAACATTATTTGGAGTGTTGCCATCTTGCTTGGCTTTTCAACTTCTCTGAAAGCACAAGAAAAAAATAAAGTTGAAGCCATAATGGCTGCAACAGACACGACCATTTTAGACGAGGCAAAAGACAATATCTTAGACAACATTCCAGTAGTTTCATTAGATGAAAATGACAATATTGATGGTAGTGCTCAAAACATTTCTGGTCAACTAAATACCGGAAAAAATCCTTTCTACAGTTCAGCATTATTTAATTTCAATGTGGTTCGGTTTAGAATCAGGGGTTACGATGCAGACTTGTTTGGAACAACAATGAATGGTATTCCAATGGAAAACTTGGATAATGGATTTACACCATATGGATTATGGGGTGGATTGAATGATGTAATGCGTAGCAGAACAAATTCTTTTGGGTTGCAATCCAATAAATTCACTTTTGGTCCATTAGGTGGCGCAACTAATATTGATACAAGGGCTTCAAAACAATGGAAACAAACTAAAATAGGATATTCACTTTCCAATAGAACATATTTACATCGTTTCAGTTTTACCAAATCAACAGGATTCAACGCTAAGGGATGGGCATTTAGTTTTTCAGGATCACGTAGATGGGCTGACGAAGGATTTGCAGATGGAACATTTTATGATGGATGGTCTGGTTACATGGGGATTGATAAGAAAATAAATGACAGGCATCTAATTTCATTCGTTGCATTTGCAACACCAACAAAAATAGGCAGACAAGGTTCTACAGTTGAGGAGATGCGCGAGATATCTGGAACTAATTTTTACAATCCTTATTGGGGCTATCAAAACGGTAGAAAAAGAAATTCAAGTGTAGGAAATACATTTCAACCAATAGGAATTTTAACACATGATTGGAAAATTGACGATAAAACAAGTTTGGTAACTGCTGTTTCGATCACTGGAGGAGAAAGAAGTACAACTGGTTTAGATTGGTACAATGCACCTGATCCAAGACCTGATTATTATCGTTATTTGCCAAGTTATCAGAAAGATCCATTTATCAGACAACAAGTGTATGATATTTTAAAAAATGACATTACAAAACGTCAGATAAATTGGGATGGATTGTATAATGCAAATTATGGTAGTTTTGAAACCATTCAAGATGCAAATGGTATAATAGGAAATAATGTCTCAGGAAAAAGATCGATTTACATTTTAGAAGAAAGAGTAACCAATACAAAAAAAATCACTGCAAACACTACGTTTAATTCTTCTATTAATAAACACATCGATATTTCTGCAGGCTTAGGATACGAAAAACAAAAAAATCATTATTTCAAAAGAGTAAATGATTTATTGGGTGGAGATTTTTATGTGGATTTGAATCAATTCGCTGAACGTGATTTTCCTTCCAATCCAGTAGCAGGACAAAATGATGTAAATAACCCCAATAGAATTTTGAAAGTTGGAGATGAGTTTGGATACAATTATGACATCAATATTCAAAAAGCATTCGGTTGGGTACAAACGAATGTGAAATTGCATGGCGCAGATTTTTTTGTAGGAATGGAAAATTCGTACACCAATTTTAGCAGATATGGTCGTGTAAAATCTGGTTTGTTTTTAAATAATTCTTTTGGTAATTCTGCAGAAAATCAATTTTATAATTATTCCTTTAAAGCCGGACTAACGTATAAAGTAGCCAAGATGAATTATTTGTTTGCTAACGCTAGATATCAAACACGTGCACCATTTTTTGATAATGCGTATTTGTCTCCAAGAACAAGAGATTTCGTTCAAGATAATTTAAGAAGCGAACATATTTCTTCAGTAGAAGGAGGTTATTCATTGATTTCTCCAACGGTTAAGTTTAAAGCAACTGCATATTATACCAAATTCGAGAATCAAACCAATGTACTTACATTTTATAATGATCAGTTGAGAACCGTTGTAAATTATGCACTGAGTAATATTGGTAAAGTACATCAAGGTTTGGAGATTGGGACAGAAGTAATTTTATACAAGGGTTTAACTACAACCGCAGCAGCGGGTATTGGTAAATTTAGATACGACACCCGTCAAATAGCTACCGTTACTTCTGATAATAATTCTCAGGTTATTGCAAAAGATCAATTGATTTATTCGAAAAATTATAACATACCAACACCACAACAAGCGTATAATATTGGGTTGAATTATCGTTCTCCAAACTATTGGTTTGTAAACGTGAATTTCAATTATTTTGACGACATGTGGTTGGATTTTAATCCAGTAAGAAGAACTGAAGCGGCTGTAAATGGATTAGAACCAGGAACGGCACTTTGGAATAGCATATTAGATCAAACAAGATTAAAACCACAGCATACCGTAGATGTATTTGCTGGATGGAGTTGGTTGA
>VFKL01000165.1 GCA_009885535.1 Chitinophagaceae bacterium
ATATTGAAAAAATGCCCATTACAGCCAATGTTGCTGATGTGGTGGTTAGCAATTGTGTATTGAATTTGGTACCCAATAAAAATGCGGTGTTTAATGAAATTTTCAGGGTATTAAAACCCGGAGGACATTTTTGTATCAGCGATGTTGTATTAATGGGTGCCCTACCAAATGCATTAAAAAAAGATGCTGAAATGTATGCGGGATGTGTGGCTGGAGCCATTCAAAAAGAAGTATATCTCGAACTCATTCATGCCAATGGATTTAAAAATGTGGTTGTTCAAATAGAGAAACCAATTGTTATACCCGATGATATTTTAATCAACTATTTATCTGCTGAAGAAATCCAAGCCTATAGAATTGGACAAACTGGAATTTTTAGCATAACCGTTTTTGCTCAAAAACCAGAAATCAATAACGCTAATGCTTGTACGCCTGGTTCGGGATGTTGTTAAAATATTAAAATTTAAAAATGACAAACAATACATGCACACCAACGCACGAAAGAAAAAAGTTAAGTTTTTTAGATAGATACTTAACCTTATGGATTTTTCTAGCAATGATTGCTGGTGTTTCAATTGGATATTTTATTCCGTCAGCGCCAAAATTTATACTTTCTTTTTCTAATGGCACAACCAATATTCCTCTAGCCATTGGATTGATATTGATGATGTATCCGCCATTTACAAAAGTGAAATACAACCAACTGGGCGAGGTGTTTAAACATACTAAAATATTAGGCACATCACTTTTTTTAAATTGGATTGTTGGACCTATTTTGATGTTTGTACTCGCTATTTTGTTTTTACATAATTATCCCGAATACATGGTGGGATTGATTTTAATCGGTTTAGCAAGATGTATTGCGATGGTTATTGTTTGGAATGAATTGGCTGAAGGCAACAGAGAATATGCTGCTGGATTAGTGGCGTTAAATAGTATTTTCCAGGTTTTATTATATAGTGTTTATGCTTTTATTTTTGTAACCGTTCTTCCTCCGCTTTTTGGCATTTCGGGGTCTGTTGTAAATATTAGCATTGGTGAAATAGCACAAAGTGTAGCGATATATTTAGGTATTCCATTTTTCGCTGGATTTTTATCAAGAGCCATCTTAATAAAATTAAAAGGTGTGGAGTGGTTTACCACAAAATTTATTCCTGTCGTTTCTCCAATCACATTGATTGCTTTGCTATTTACCATTGTGGTGATGTTTAGTTTAAAAGGACAAATGATTGTACAAATTCCGTTTGATGTTTTACGCATTGCACTCCCCTTGGCGGTATATTTTGCATTGATGTTTTTCATTAGTTTTTTAATTGGCAAAAAAATGGGTGCCGATTATTCTACCAATACCGCAATAGCTTTTACGGCTGCTGGAAATAATTTTGAACTGGCTATTGCTGTTGCGATTGGCGTTTTTGGCATCAACAGCGGACAAGCTTTTGCTGGTGTGATTGGTCCTTTGGTAGAAGTACCGGCATTAATCATTCTGGTTAACGTGGCTTTCTGGTTAAGAAATAAATTTTATCCAACTAAATCATAAATAAATTTTCAATGAAAAAAGTATTGGTTTTATGCACAGGCAACAGTTGTAGAAGTCAAATTGCGCATGGTTATTTACAGCATTTCGCTGGTGATAAAGCAGAAGTATTTAGCGCTGGCGTAGAAACACATGGGGTTAATCCAAAAGCAATTGCAACCATGAAAGCAGATGGCATTGATATTTCTGCGCATACTTCAAACAACATTTTAGAATATCAGCAAGTTGATTTCGACTTCGTCATTACTGTTTGTGATAACGCAAAAGAAAGATGCCCTTTCTTTCCAAGCAAAGCAGTGAAGTTTCATTATAATTTTCCTGATCCTGCAAAAGCTACAGGTACCGAAGAAGAAATTAATCAAGCTTTCAGTGAAGTGAGAGACATGATAAAACAATATTGTCTAGATTTTACTGATACACATTTATAAAAATGTATTGAATTACGTTTTATCGTTTACATCTATTATTTTCTTGTTTCAATTTTTTTAAAAAAAGCTCAACTTATTTTAAACATTTTAAAATGTTATCTGTTTTTATAAAAAACAGTATAAATGACACGTTTAAAAACTAAGTATATTTTAGGATCGCTATTTCTTTCTATTTTCTTTTCTGCTTCTCTATTTGCACAGAAAACAGGTAGCATTAGTGGAATTGTACTTCAGAAAAATACACAACAAGCATTGATCGGGGCAACTGTAAATGTTTCTGGAACTTCAATAAATACCACTTCAGATTCAACAGGAAGATTTAGGTTGTTGAATATTCCTGTTAAAACATACAATGTAATCATCACTTCAGTTGGCTATAAAACCAATACCATTTATAACGTTGTTGTAAGCAGTGGAAATGAAAACGTGTACACGGTTGAATTAGAAAATAATGATAATAAACTTCAGGAAGTAATTATTAAATCCAATAAACGCAGTGTTCGTGCGGCTTCGCTCGAAACCCCATTAAGCGTTCAACGTCTTACATCTGAAGAGATTAGAAGTAATCCAGGCGGTGATTTTGACATCAGTAAAGTTATTCAAACATTACCTGGCGTTGGTGGTGGACAACAAGGCGGTTCTTTTAGAAACGATATTATCATTCGTGGTGGCGCTTCTAATGAAAATGTTTTTTATTTAGATGGAATTGAAGTTCCGGTTATCAATCACTTTCAAACACAAGGCAGCAGCGGCGGTCCTCAAGGAATTTTAAACACCTTTTTTATTGAAGATGTAAAATTGAGCTCTTCAGCTTTTGATGCTCGTTTTGATAATGCATTAAGCAGTGTATTTCAATTCAAACAAAAGAATGGTAACGCAAATAAATTTCAAGGTAATCTTAGGGCAAGCTTTACCGAAACGGGATTAACGTTAGAAGGTCCATTATCTAAAAATAAAAAAACAACATTTTTAGCCTCTGCAACCCGTTCTTATTTGCAGTATTTATTTCAAGCTATTGATTTACCCATCCGTCCAAATTATTGGGATTTTCAAACAAAGATTACCCATCAAATAAATAATAAAACCACGCTTACTTTTATTGGAATCGGCGCTATTGATGATTTTTCATTTGCTTCACCTAAAGAAGCTACACCCGAAAAATTATATGCGTTAAACTCAAGCGTAAATGTAAATCAATGGAATTATACCATTGGGGCTTCATTGAAAAAAAGCATCCCAAATGGTTACTGGAATTTATCGCTGAGCAGAACAAGTTTTAATAACACGATTACAAAATTTGAAGACAACGAAAATCCAACACCAGAAAGTCAAACCTTAGATATCGTTAGTGTTGAAAACGAAAATAAATTAAGATTTGATGTCAATAAAAACATCAATGGTTGGAAATTTTCTTACGGTGCATCCGCTCAATTGGCATCTTATACCAATAATTCTTTTGCCGTTATTTTAAAAGAAATCAGAAACGCTAATGACACAATCATACAAGAGGCAATAACGCAAAATTTCCAAAGTCCTTTAAAACCATTTGTTAGATTGGGTGCTTTTGCACAAATAGGGAATAGATTTATCGACAATCGTTTGGGCGTTAGTTTTGGCATTAGATCAGATGTAAACACGTTCACTACAAGCGGTATGAATGGTTTAAGAACATTATCGCCACGATTATCTGTAAGCTATGTTTTGACAAACAAATGGACATGGAATGCTTCAGCAGGAATTTATTACAAGTTGCCTACGTACACCATTTTGGGATATGCAGAAAATGATGTGTTGAAAAATAAAAATGCCGATTATCAAAGCAGTACACATTATACAACAGGTTTCGAATTTTTACCCAATGATGGATTGCGCATAACGTTGGAAGGGTTTTATAAAAAATACAATAATTCACCTATTTCTGTAAGGAACGGGATTTCATTGGCAAATTTAGGTACAGACTTTACATTGCTTGGAAACGAAGCAGTATCAACCAATGGAAAAGGAAATGCTTATGGCATTGAATTCTTCGCTCAGAAAAAATTGACAAAAAAATTCTTCGGTATTTTATCATATACTTTTTATCGTAGTTTGTACAGTGGTGCAGATGGCAAATTGGTTTCAAGCAGTTGGGATAATAAACATTTGCTTTCAGTTACATGGGGCTATAAATTTAAACACAATTGGGAATTGGGCTTGAAGTTTCGTTACCAAGGTGGTGCACCTTACACCCCATTTGATGAGGTGGTTTCTAGGGTTAATTATCTTTCACAAGGAAAAGGAACGTTGGATTATGCAAATTTAAATTCACAGCGATTGAATGGTTTTAATAGCAGTGATGTTAGAATAGATAAGAAATGGAATTTTAAAAATATTACGTTAGATCTTTTCTTGGATGTGACGAATTGGTATGTTGCAAAAAATCCTTCTATTCCGGAATATACTTTTACAAGAACTTCGGATAACAGAACGTTTAAAACAACAGATGGTTTACCCATTCGCGCAGATGGAAGCAATGCGATACCCACATTTGTAAAAAATGATGATCCCAATGTTCGTCCTACAATTGGCTTTATTGTAGAGTTTTAATTAACGGTGAATTATTTTTAAAAAATAGTTCTATCAACAATTTTGACTTTTTAGGATTCTACATTTTTATACCAAACGATAAAAATGCAGTTCTTCCATCAGCAGGCAAAACACCTGGTCCTGGATATCCGCCAGCTCTTCGGGTAAAATACTTTTGGTTAAATAAATTGTTGATTCCTGATTTGATGATGATTCGATTTGGCAATTTAATTTGAAGCGTTGCATCAAAAATTTTATATGCGGGTATTAATCCGGTTTGTCCATTTGAAGAAACCTTGATTGTGTTGTTGGCATCACTGAAGCACTTCCCAACATAGTTAAATTGTGTAGTAAATAAAACGGTTTTAAATCCACAGCTAATTCCGGTTCGTAAAATATGTCGAGGTGCATTTTCTACTTGATTTCCTTTTATCAAAGCATCTTTGTGATTGTTTGAGTAAGTAGCATCAATAAAACTGTATGAATTGAAAATACTTAAATCAAAATGCGAATTGACTTTAAACGCTTTAATTGGATTGAATTCAAAAAAGCTTTCAATGCCTTTACTGTTGCTGTTTCCAACATTTGTTACCAATCTATAATTTGCGCCAGATGGTATAATCGTACCAATTCTGTTATTGTATTTTAAACGATAAACGCTTATATCAAATTGTAAGTAATCTTTTAATTTTCCGCGAAATCCAAAATCAAAATTGTATCCTTTAGAATCTGTTAAATTGGGATCGATAACATCAGTTGTTGGCGGTGCTTGCAAATTCGCAAATTGGATGGGTCTGTATGCTTGTGATAGGTTTGAATACAATGCGGTTCCTTTTAAAATTTGATATTCCATTCCTATTCCTGCCAAAACAAATTTTCTTTTTCTATTGATTTGCTGCAATAAAATGGCATCTCCATTTGATGAAAATCCATTTCTACCGGATGCAGCACCTTCTAATGTTTCAAATCTAATCCCTGGAATAACAGATATTCTTTTTGTAAATCGAATTAAATTTTCGCAAAAAACAGCGGCGTTTTTAGATTTGAAATTTATGTCTTGTTGATAATTACCAATCAAGGTCATATCATAATCAGTACCTGTTGTTCCAATGCCGTTTCCTTTTCTATGCGTTGAACCTTGATAAAGTCTTGCACCAAAAGAAACAGTATTTTCCATTTTTCCGATTTTATAATCCGAAATCCAACGGCTTTCAATACCTATATTTCTGTATTGATCTATCAATATATTTCTGTTGTTAAATGCGCCAGTTGTTTCGTTTAAAGAATCGTTAACTGTAATGGAAGGTGTAAAACCTACGCTATTTCTATCGCCTATGGTTGCAAATAATTTTGTAATCCATCTTTTATTGGAACCCATATCGTAATTGATGATAACGGCTGGGGTACACCAAGTTACGTCAAACCAATTTCTGTTTCTTACACTTTGTTTGGCATCTGATTTAAATTGAGCATCTGTTAATCCGCCTGCTTGCTGACTTCGAATATGTGATAACATTAATTCTGCGGTTACAGATAATTTAGGTGTAAAAGCATACGAGAAAGTTGCAAATCCTGAGTTAGAAAAGAACCGACTGTTTTGGCGCCAACCATTGCCATTTCTGTAATTATAAAAAGCGTAGTAATTTATCTTCTTTGTTTTTCCTCCAATGGCGTTATAGCTGTTTTGCATCGCATTGCTCCCAATGGTATGATGCACTTCAAATTCTGTGGGTTTATTTATATCGCTTCCATTTTTTAAAATATAATTTACCATTCCACCAAATTGTGGTCCGTATTGTAGCGAACCTTGGCCCCTGATGATTTCTATTCGTTGAACGCTTTGAAGTTGTGGATTATAATAAGCTTCAGGATAACCAAATGGATCCGCGGCAATGTCGTATCCATTTTGTCGGATATTGAATTCCCAGCTTCGATTGGGACTTAATCCTCTTGCCGCTATACCAATTTGAATGCCACTTGGATCACTTTCCCAAATGTGAATGCCCGGTGTTTTTGCCAAAACCTGACGCATATTGTTGTTCACTACATTACCTTGTACATTATCAATAATAATCAATGCACTTTTTTTCCCTGCGTAAATAGAAGTACCTACGATTTCCGGCATTTGTTGAATATCTGAATTGCTGTTTTTTCCAACAATGGTAATATCTGGAAGATTTTTATAAGAAAGGCTATCTTTATTTTTTGATGTTTCTTGCGCGAATGATTTGTTCAAGAATAAAAAAAGTACAAAACAAGGCAATACGAAAATTCTCATCTTTTCAATTTCACGCAAAACTATTCTTATCAATAATACATGCTTTACGAAATGCGTAAACAGACTTTCGAAAAAAGGAAAAAAACTGTTATTTATAATTATTTTATCAAATTTATTCATCCATCAAATCGCCTAAATGCAATTTTAACGCATTAACAGAGATACTGATTTCCCAAAATGACAAACCCAAAGAAATCAGCAAACACAGCATGCTGCTTGAAAATAAATAGATTCCCATTAATTGGTAACCTAAAAACAACACCAACATGGCAAATACAGAAAGAAACAAACAAAGTACACCCATCAGTTGCATGTAGCGTATAAGGGATAAACGAAGGTTGAGGTTTTTGATCTCTAGCAATATGTTTTTGTTTTCTTCTTTATTATAACTTTTTTTTAATTCTCTAATGAGCTGCGCAATAGTAAGAAATCGATTGGTGTACGCCAATAGAATTAAAGTTGTAGCAGAAAATAACAATGCGGGTGTTTCTATGTTTAGATTCATGATTAGATTAAGTTAAAAGTAGAAAAATATTTTTTCATTCTTTAGGCTTCCTATATCCAAAACGTTTGGTGTTTGGCGTTTGGTGTTGAGAGCCCCCATCCCCAGCCCTTCCCCCGAAAGGTGAAGAGAGTTTGACTATCTTGTGTTTAAAGATATTCACTGTTTAGAATTTCAATTATTTTGTATGTATCAACTTCCCACTTGGGGGATTGAGGGGGCTACTTCCCCATCACTTTTTCCCATAACTCTGGAATGCGTTTTACCCAAACCAATTCACGTGATTTGGTTTTAGCATCTTGTACGGGTGAACCAAAATAAACTTTATTGGGTTCTAAATCGCCGCCAACACCACTTTGCGCATATACTACAGCGTTAGCGCCGATGGTTAATGTTTTACTTACACCAACTTGTCCCCATAAGGTAACGCCGTTTTCTAAATTGGCAACACCAGCAATGCCAACTTGAGCAGCAATCAAGCAATTGTGTCCTATCACCGTATCGTGTCCTATATGAATCATGTTGTCCATTTTAGTTCCTTTACCAATAACAGTATCATGACTAACACCACGATCAATCGTACAACCAGCGCCAATTTCAACATCATCCTCTATAATTACTCTTCCACAATCAGGCATTTTTTTATACCAAACATCTCTGTCTTTTTTTCCATTGTAATAAAATGAATTGCTACCAATTACAGTACCTGCTTGAATGACAACTCGATCGCCAATTATACAATGGTCCATGATGGTTACGTTGGGATAGATGATGGTGTCTTTTCCAATTACCACATTTTGTCCGATAAATACATTGGGATAGATGCTGGTGTTTTCGCCAACAGATGAAGAATCACTAATGTTTTTAGATGCTGATTCAAATGGTCTGAAATGATTAACGATTTTACAATAAGCTTCAAAGGGTTGATCTACCACCAACAACGCTTTACCTTCAGGAACTTCAAGTGCTTTGTTGATGATGATAAAACTCGCATCACTGTTTAAACATTTTTGATAATATTTCGGATGATCAACAAATACCAAATCGCCATTACAAACTTTATGTATTTCATTTATGCCAGTAGCATGTTTGGTTTTATCGCCTAGTAAAGACGCGCCAATTAATTCGGAAATCCATTCAATAGAAACAGGAGTAGGAAATTGCATGTTTTGTATTTTATGTTTTTGATGAGTTATTTATTTTTTATTGAAACTATTTTTTCTGCGTGTTTCTCACCCCAAATTTGCATTGATTTTATAATGGGTTCGAGTGTTTTACCATAAGGCGTTAAACTGTATTCAACAGTAGGAGGCACAGTAGCATATGGTTTTCTTTTAACGACTTTTTCTTTTTCCAATTCTTTTAATTCTTTAACCAACATTCGAGGTGTTATGCCATTTACATCAATAGCTAAATCTTTATATCGTAATGTGCCTTTTTTAAGCAAACTGTAAATGATGGCAAAGCGCCATTTGCCTTGCAAAACATGTAAAGTATATCTAAAAGGACAGCTGGTTAAAATTTTATTTTCGCGCATGATGCTTTATTTTAGGCATTACTTACTAAAAGTATATAGGTTAACAAAATAGTAACTTGATGCAAATTTATAGTAAGTATTTATATTTGCGTTCTAAAAATTAAAATTATGTCAACAACATGGAATTTAGATGCCTCACATTCAGAGGTTGGATTTAAAGTACGTCATTTGATGATCAGTAATGTAAATGGAACATTTGGAAAATTTACAGCTTCAATTATCAATGAAGGAGAAAGTTTTGAAACATCAAAAGTTATTTTTGAAGCGGAGATGAACTCATTTAGTACCAATAATGAACAAAGAGATGGACACATTAAATCTGCAGAGTTTTTAGATGTTGAACAATTTCCAACCATGAAATTTGAAAGTAGTAGTATGGTTAAAAAAGAAGATCAATTATTTATTGTAAACGGTGATTTAACCATTAAAGGAATTTCTAAATCAGTAGATTTATTGGTAGAAAAATCTGATACAGCAAAAGATCCATGGGGACAAACAAAGATTGCATTTGATGTAACAGCAAAAGTTAATCGTACAGATTTTGGATTAGTTTGGAATGCAACATTAGAATCGGGTGGGGTATTGCTTGGTGAAGAAGTAAAGATTCATGCAGAAGTACAATTTGTGTTGGCTCAATAATAAACAAATGGTTAAAAATAATTCTACTGCCTCAAAAATTCGAGGCAGTTTTTTTTATTTTTTTTCTGATGAAACAATAACAAAATTCTGATCAAAAAATAAATTGCAATTTTATAAATTGTTATTTCACGTTATTCTGAAACACTAGTAAAATCAATAGTTTCAGAGAAATATATTTTATACAAACTTAAATATATTTTCTATTTCACTTTCAAATAACAGTTGAATAATTTTCGCTTATCCACAAACTCAAAAAAAATGTTGATAAAAAAAATGTCTATATTTCTTCTAATCGCAGAAATTATTTTTAATATTGTGTATAGGAATTTAATTCCTGTACTTACTAACCCATCTATATATTAAAGCCCGGCATTTTTTGTTGGGCTTTTTTACGCTACATAATTTATTTTCACACTATTCAATTCGTTAAAATTTTAGTTTAAAAATCATTTACACTTCATAAAATGTATTAAGTAATTGGGTATAACTACTATCTTTGTTTTGTGAAAATCAACATGAGGTATATTATCCTAACAAGCTTTATTTTTTTTGTAAATGTGGTTGCAAAAGCACAATGTTCGATGTGCACAAAAACGGCTTCGCAACTTGGCGAAAAACCAGCTTTGGGATTAAACAATGGCATACTATATTTGATGCTGGCACCTTTTGCAATTATGGGTGTAATTGCATTTCGATGGTGGAAAAGTCAAGGAAGATCTCAGTAATATTTTTTAATAAACTGATACAGGTTTATTAATCCTTCGTTTTGTTCTATTTCAGTTTTCAAAACAGATTTTTCAACATTCTGCATTCTTTTGCTTCTGATTAATTGATAAGCACGCTCGGCTAGTAACCATGATTTTCTATCGTTTACTTTTGATGTATTTGTAGCAGATAATTTTTCCTTTAATACATCAATTCCTTCTTTTGTAGAAGCAATTGTTTTTACAATCGGAATCTCTTGTTGTTTATGATGAAACACAGGTGCCAACATTTGTTTGAGGGTGTTAATAAATGCATCCGCACCTTCTCGATCTGATTTATTTACAACAAAAATATCAGCTATTTCCATCAAACCTGCTTTCATGGTTTGTATTTCATCCCCCGATTCAGGCACAAGAACTACAACGGTCACATCTGCCAATCCTGCAATTTCAATTTCACTTTGTCCTACACCAACCGTTTCAATAATTACAATATCAAATTGAGCGGCCTTTATGATTTCTGATATTTCAATAATCTTAGGATTTAATCCACCGAGTGAACCTCTTGAAGCTAATGAACGAATATATACATTAGGATTGTTGTACCATTCGCACATACGTATTCTATCCCCAAGTAAAGCACCTAAATTAAACGGCGATGATGGATCGACACACAAGACAGCCACTTTTTTATTTTCTGCCGTAAAAGCCCCAATTAGGGCATCTGTGATGGTGCTTTTACCCGCACCTGGCGGTCCAGTGATACCAATGATCTGCCCTTTGTTGTTGGTATTCAACGATTGCATAAATGTTTCATAACCCGGTGCTTCATTTTCTACTAATGAAATGCAACGAGCTAGTGATTTAATATCACCATCTATCAATTGAAATTTTAACGGTTCAGACATTATTTGCAAATTAATACAATTTAAGTTTCTGTATAGCCACTTATTTTTTAATGATTATTTTTGAAGCAAATTTTTTAAATGCATCCAACCAATGTTATTATAGACTGCGAAAGAATGAAGTATCCTTTTACCGGACTTTACACTTATTGTAGCGCGTTGAGTAAATCATTGGTTCAACAAAATAATCCATCAGAACTTAAGTTGCATTTTTATACCCCAGAAAAAGAAATGGGATTTTTAGGGAATGATCAACATTATTACAAACAAAGGTCTTGGCATAAATTATTAAATCCAATTGCCCATCTTGCAGATGTTTGGCATGGTACGTATCAAAACAGCAATTATTATCCTACTCAAAAAAAAGTAAAAAAAATCCTCACCATTCATGATCTAAATTTTATGGTGGAAGGAAATAAATCTGCGGCCAAACAAAAAAAGTACTTAAATAAATTACAAGATCAAATTGACAGATCGGATTTAATTACAACCATTTCTACTTTCACTTTAGATTTTGTAAAACAGCATTTGAATTTGCATAACATACCAACTACAGTAATTTACAATGGCTGTAATGTAGATTTGATTGCATCGCCGCCAACAAAACCTGATTTTATACATGAAGCTGATGATTTTATTTTTTCGATAGGCACCATCGCCCGTAAAAAGAATTTTCATGTGTTGATTCCGCTGCTTAAAAACAATAATTTCAAGTTGGTTATAGCCGGTATTTTTCAGGATTCAAATTATCAGGCGTTTATAATGGAAGAAGCCAAAAAATATAATGTGGCAGAAAGGGTAATTATGCCCGGGTCGATTACAGAATCGGAAAAATGGTGGTTGATGCAACATGCCATAGCATTTGTATTCCCATCTATTGCTGAAGGATTCGGCATTCCAGTTGCAGAGGCCATGCATTTTGATGCGCCGATAATTTTATCAACACATACTTGTTTGCCTGAAATTGGCGGCGATGCGGCTTATTATTTTTCATCTTTTGATCCTGATGAAATGCAACATGATTTTAAAAATGCATTAGATCATTATAATGCAAATTCAAATCAAAAAATTAAAATGAAAGCACGTGCTGATTTATTCAATTGGGAAAACGCAGCAAATCAATATTTAAACTTGTACAGGAAGTTAATTTAAATTTTTAAAAATGAATGTTTTGTTGTTGGAGATGGGCGGATCACATATTGAGTGCATGTACAGTTATCTTCATTTATTAAAGAAAAAAAATCACCAAGTTCATTTGGCTTGTAATGAAAAGCTAGTAGCTCTTTTCCCAGAACAAGATCAACTCGATGGGCTATTAATTTTAAACAATCAATTTTCCTTTAGCGAACAGATAAAAGCTTTTTTGCTCATCAGAAGTTATATCAAAAAAAACAACATCACGCATCTCATTATTAATACATGCGAGCTAAAAATCATTAGAAATCTTTTTGTTTTTCTACCTAAAAAAATCAATTGCACTGGCTTGGTTCATAATGCCAAAAAGATAGAAAAGAGTGTAACCTTTACAAAATTGCTTTCCATAAAAATGAAAAAGTATTTAGTGTTGGGCGATTTTTTACTCAAGAATATTCAGCCATTTCACCAATTTCAAGTGCACTCTTTTTATCCCATTTATTTTCCAAAAGCTACAAATAATAATGTACAAAAACCTGATGGTGCTTTTTGGATTTGTATTCCTGGTCGTGCTTCGCACGAAAGAAGAGATTATCTTCTGTTGATTGAAGCATTAAGTAAAATGACTCTACCCATTCATATCAAATTTATTTTTTTAGGCAAATATTATCTTAATAAAGTCATTGATAAAACTACAACTCAATCTGAATGGTGGAAAAATCACATCATTACTTTTGACGAAGAAGTGCCTTACGATATTTTTCATCAGTACATTCAATTGTCAGATTTTATTTTGCCTTTAATAAAAATGGAAAATGATACGATGTACGGCATTGCTCGAATTTCAGGTTCTTTTAATCTTGGCTTAGGGTATAAAAAACCTTTTTTACTGCCCGAAAATTATCAAGCCAATACCGATCTTTTGCCTTATTCTTTGTATTATAAAAACACCAATCATTTGTTGGATTTGATTGCTACATGTTATGCGGATAAAACGCCAATTGAATTGATTCAACAAAAATATAATTCCGGTCCTTTTAAAGATTTTAAATTAATGACTGAACAATTTTGTTCCTTTATTCAACTATAATTTTTTCAATCTATGCAATTAGTGAGCGTTGTTTTATGCAGTTATAATGGAATCGCATTTATCCAAAGTCAGTTGGATAGTTTAGAAGCTCAAACATACGGAAACATTGAGTTTATCTGTTCCGATAACAATAGTGATGATGGTACAGATTTGGTATTAAAAAATTGGTGTGCAAAAAATTCTTCATCACGCAAATTCATTTCTTGTGCAGAAAAAGGGCTGAATAAAAACTTTTTCAATGCCATTCCATTTGCCACAGGTACCTATGTGATGTTTTGTGACCAAGATGATATTTGGATGCCTGAAAAAATTGAATTGCTTGTAGAATTTCATGAGAAAAATAAGCGGGCGTCTATGGTTTATTGCTTATCACAAAAATTTCACAGTCAAATTCCAACGAGCATAAAACGAAAAAAAATCACCCAGCTTGAAGGTTCCAACATCAAAAAAACAATGTTGATTTCCCATACCCTTGGACATAACATTCTGATAAAAAATGAGGTGTTGAAAAAGATTCCTGTACCCAATAGCGAGCATGTAGCTTACGATTGGTGGATAACGGTTAGTGCAATGTGTTTAGGTAATATTGCTTGTTTGCCTCAAGTACTTACTTATTGGCGACAACACCATCACAACACCACAACTACATTAAATAAAGGACTGTATTACAAAAGCAGAATCCTTTATTTAAAAACATTTCTTACAAATAGTTTGATTTCTGATGAAAATAAAATTTGGGTATCAAAAGCTAAAAATAATTTCGAAAAGTTAATAATATATAACTTTTCTTTTTCATTGTTTTTATTTCTGTTACAAAATGCAAATCTGATTTTCTTTTACAAGAGAAAGAAAAATATGTTTTTAAAGTGGATATCGTTTACCAAATGGGCGTATAGAATGAGTAAACAATCATTCAGGTTGGGCTAATTTAAAAAAATATTTTAACCTTCTTCTTTAAAACGCTTTACAATTTTATGGTTTTTAAAAGTGAATAATCTTCTGCCAATTCGTTTTTCAAACCAATCTAGTATTCTGTATTTTAGTTTTAAATTTTTCTTTTTGATATCCAATTTGATGTCCCAGTTTTTTTGATTGATTCTATCTTTTATTACCAGTGGATGCGTTTCTTCAAACCTTTTTAAGGAATCAAATTCATTGTAATCAAAGAAGTCTTCAGTTTGTAAAAACTGATGTAAAGATTCGTCATTGTCGTTCCAAAATCCAGCTACATTTTTCTGCTTGATTTTCATTTGCTTTGGATTTTTTACCCAGCCATAATGATAAACGTAAGCATCTGTTTTTACCACATTTATTTTTTCATTTCCTTTTCTAAATCCCTGTGCATCCCGATATGATTGAATGTGTATCCCGTTTCTGATAATTCGCGTTTCGCAATTATACCATTTTCTGCTATCGCCTACATAATCATACGTTCCATAAAAATGCAGGTAATTAAATAAAATTCCTTCAACCGATTCATCATCAACGTATTTTTTCATTGCTGATGAAATGTGGGCTTGATATTTTTCATGTATGACTTCATCTCCTTGAATATAAAATATCCAATCGGTATCAGAGGAAACGTGTTCCATTACTTTATTCGTTTCTACCGCTAATATTTTCCCACCTTTTCGCAAGCTTAAATCCCAAGTAGAGTGTACAATTTTTATTTTATCCGAATTGATTTTTTTAATCAATATTTCTGTTTCGTCTTCGCCATCACCTACAGATACAATCATTTCATCCACCATGGGCAGTATTGATTTTATGGCTTCCACAATGGGATAATCATTTATAATGGCATTTCTGATAAATGTAATTCCGGTTACTTTCATTTTATAAAATTGTGCCTAACATTTAAAATATTTTTAAGTATACAATGAAGTTCGATTTTTTATCCATCATTTCCTTTTCCTAAACAGATAAAACAATCTCCTGTACCATACGTTGTAATACTTATGATAAAGCATCTCATATCTGTTCGCAAGATCAAAGATTTGATGCACCCCGTAACCCTCTTGCAAATAATATGCATAGTATTTTTTATAAATAAATTCGATTGAATCATGAATCTTGAAATTCATTTTATCTGATAAAGATGAACTGTCTTGTCTTTTTCTGTAGTAAAACAAAGGGTTATCAATTTTATACACTCCACCATATTTAAAAACGATGCCAATCCATAAATCCCAATCTTCACAATAATTGATCCGTTCATCAAATCCACCTACGCCATCAAAAACATTTTTACGAACAACCGCAGAAATAAAAATCATATTCTCCATCAATATCTTTTTTCTACTGAAGGGTTTTAATTTCCATTCGCCATTTCTTGCATCAAAAAATGCTGCTTTACTGTAAACAATGTTTAACGCACTATCCTTTTCCAGTAAATCAACGGTCAATTCTAAATAGTCGGTATGAATTAAATCATCTGCATCAAGAAACATCAAATATTTCCCTTTAGCATAAGAAGCACCTAAGTTTCTCGCTTTTGATGGACCACTGTTTTTTTGTTGGTAGACACTAATTATTTTATCTGCATCTTGAGCAATGATTTCATTCACAACATCTATTGATTTGTCAGTAGAACCGTCATCAATAATGATAATTTCGAAAGATTTGAATGTTTGATTTTGAACCGAAGCAATGGTTTCTGCAATGGTACTCGCATTATTGAAACAGGGGATGATTACTGAAACCAAATTTTTCATATTGACAGTGTTGAATATTGAAATCTATTTTTTCGCATTTTTTAATTTGTAAATATTTCATTCTACAAATTATAATCTGATTTCTAATACGAAGACAAAATAAACGTTTTTAATTCATAAATTTGAATATGTCATGAATGATGATTATGGGAATTCATTCTGAATTTAACTATATTTATGATGTACTAAAAAAAATAAATTTGAAAATGATTGACATAAATAATACACTTATTGAAGGTTATTTACAAATGTTGGAAAATCTAAGTGCAAATAATAAATTAGACCTTATATCAAAATTATCATTAACTATAAAGGGAAATGATAAAGTAAATAACAAAGCATTTTACGAAGCTTTTGGAGCTTGGGATTCTAGTCAATCTGCAGAAGATATTATCAAAGAGATAAGAAAATCAAGAAAATTCAAATGACAAACTTTATTCCCATTTTTCCCCTTGCGTTGGTTGTATTTCCAGACGAACATTTGAACCTGCATATTTTTGAACCTCGTTACAAACAATTAATTACAGATTGCTTTGCCAATAAAAAACCTTTTGGTATTCCAGCAGTTATCAATAACAAAATGATGGATTTGGGCATGTTGGTTGAGATTGTAGAAATATCTGAAATTTATGATGATGGAAAAATGGACGTTAAAACAAAAGGGTTATCCAAGTTAAAAATTCTAGAAACCATAAAAGAATTACCCGACAAATTATATAGTGGTGCCATTGTTTCGTTTGAAAAGTCTATTAACGATGGAAGTCCTATATTAATGAAAAAAATACTTGAACTTATTTTACAATTACACCAAAAATTGGGTGTTTCAAAAAAGTTTAATAAATCAGATGATGCGCTACAAAGTGTTGATGTAGCGCATCATATAGGATTGTCAATCGAAGATGAATATCAGTTGCTGGAATATTCGCGAGAATTGCATCGGCAAGAATATATCAAAAGACATTTGGTAAAAGTGCTTTCTGTTATGAATGAAATGGTTTTACTCGAAAAGAAAATAAAACTCAATGGGCATTTTAAAAACTTAGAAGGGTATAATTTATAATTTTTATCTCCCAAACATTTTATCCATTTCCTCTTTTTTAAAGCTCAAATACGTGGGTTTCCCATTGGGGGTTGTATTTGTTATTTCGCATTCAAATAAATCCAACAACAAACTTTGCATTTCTTTTTGTGTTAAAATTTTTCCTGGTTTAATGGCATTTTGTATGGCCATTGAGCGAAGCAATTTTTCGCGTTTAGAGTATTTTAATTCACTACTGAAATGTTTGTATTGTTCTATTATTTTTTCAATGGCTGTTTTTTCATTTCCATGATCAACATCACCTGGCGTTCCTTGAATCACAAATGTATTGTTGCCAAAGGGTTCTAGCTGATATCCCAATTCTTTCATATCGTCTAACATTTCCGTAAGCAATACCGCATCCGATGCCGATAAATCTATGGTTGCTGGAAATAAACTTTGTTGAATGGGAATTGATTTTCCTGAAAGCGCAGCTGAATAACGTTCGTATAAAATTCTTTCGTGTGCATTTTGCTGATGAATCAATAAAAAACCTTCTGCATCCTGTATTAAAATATTGGATTGATGCAATTGCATTACAGGCTGTTCTGATGCATAGGTTTTATGTAAAGGTTTAAATTGTTTTTGCTGTTCAATGGTGGAAGCATTTTCCGTTTTTGGGGCCTCATAAAAATCTTTCCAATGTCTTAAATTATCCGATTTTTCAATCAAATGCGCTTGTCCTTTTTGTGAAAATGTTTGGAACAAAGATGATGAAGCAGTTGATGCTCTTTGAGCTTCAGTAACGGGATTACTTACCGCGCTTAATCTTTCTATATCTGGATCTAATTCAAAATCGAGGGTAGGTGTAATGCTAAATTGTGCAAGTGAATGTTTCACCGCAGATCGCACAAATGCATAAACAATTTTATCGTCTTCAAATTTAATTTCTTGTTTAGTTGGATGTACATTGATATCTAGTTGTGCGGGGTCCAAATCTATAAACAACGCATACATCGGAAAACTATCTTTTGGAATCATTTCCGAAAATGCATTCATAATGGCATGATTCAAGTATGCACTTTTTATAAAACGATTGTTTACAAATAGGTATTGATCGCCTCTGGTTTTTTTTGCCGTTTCAGGTTTTCCCACAAATCCGGTGATGTTTAGATAATCGGTTTCTTCTTGTACACTTACTAATTTGGCATTGTAGCTATTGCCTAAAATTTGAACAATTCGTTGTTTGAAACTTCCTTTTTCCAAATGAAAAACTTCCTGTCCGTTTGATTGTAAGGAGAAAAATATATCTGGAAATGCCATCGCCACCCGGATGAATTCATCCATGATATTTCTTAATTCGGCAGTATTACTTTTTAAAAAGTTTCTGCGTGCCGGCACATTAAAAAATAAATTTTTCATTGCAATGCTCGTGCCTTTATTAAAAGCTACGGGCTCTTGATTGATAACCCTACTGTTTTCGATTTCTATAAACGTACCTGTTGGGTCATCGGCTCTTTTGGTTTTTAGTTCTACTTGCGCTACGGCAGCGATACTTGCCAACGCTTCACCCCTGAATCCCATCGTTTTTATCCTAAATAAATCGTCGATGCTCTTTATTTTAGAAGTAGCATGACGTTCAAATGCCAAACGTGCATCTGTTTCGCTCATGCCTTTGCCATTATCAATAACTTGCACTAGCGCCTTACCGGCATCATTGATGATTAATTTTATTTCATCAGCCTCTGCGTCAACTGCATTTTCCAACAATTCTTTAACGGCACTACTCGGACGTTGTATAACTTCCCCCGCCGCAATTTGATTGGCTATATTATCTGGTAATAAATGAATGATATCTGTCAAAATCAATGTAATTTGTAGCGCAAAAATAACCAATCCTTTTCACTATTCATTTTATAAAACCATGCGTTTTTTAATAATTATATTCAGCGTTTTTTTATATACAAATGCATTTTCCCAATTGCATGAAATCCAATCAGCCAAAATTTGGGCGGATAGTGTGTATAATAGCTTAAATAATGATGAGCGAATTGGACAGTTGATCGTTGCCCGTCTTTCCATTATCGACATGAAAACCATGAAAATCACTTCTTTAAATGATCAAGTAACGGATTATGTGAAAAGGTTTAATATTGGTAGTGTTTGTATTTTTCAAGGCAGTCCGGAGTATCAGGCAGGGTTAATCAATCAATTAAAAAAAACGGCCAAAACTCCGATTCTATTTTCTATTGATGGGGAATGGGGATTGGGCCAACGAATTTTAGATAGCGTGTTGCCATTGCCCAAACAAATGATGTTGGGTGCGGTAAAAGATTCTTCCAT
>VFKL01000076.1 GCA_009885535.1 Chitinophagaceae bacterium
AGGTGAAATCATCAGGTACAGAAGAGGCAGTAGTTAGAGTATTGGATTTAACAGGTCGTTTTATCAAGAGTGTAAAAGTATCATCGAATTCAAATGTGAACTTAGGATCGGATTTGAAAGCGGGCGCTTATATGCTAGAGGTTAAACAAGGTAAAGAAGTGAAGACGGTAAGGGTGATGAAGTTTTAGGCCAAATGTTTCAGAGGTTCAATGGGTTCAATGGGTTCAATATGTTCAAAAGGTTGGTGTAAACTTAACATCAATCGAAAGAGTCAACAAAAATAGAATTCCAGAAGCTCGAAAAATAAAAAAAATCCCGGTTGCGAAATGCAGCCGGGATTTTTTTGTGGCCCCCTCAATCCCCCAAGGGGGAAGTTGTAAGCTTCCAACATTTTACAATTTCCATCCTTACGTCATTATTAATAGCCCACGGTTTCAACCGTGGGAGAAGAAAAATTATATAACCAATAAGGAAGTGGAATTTGTTTCAATATTTGCAAATTCTATACTTACAACCAAATTCTCCTTCTTTGATTCTTGGAGAAAACATCAACTTCGGCAGACGAAAATTCCAACCTTTTGAACCCATTGAACGTATTGAACCTTTTGAACGTATTAAACTTCACAAACCCCTCACATACATCAAATAAAAAAAGGTTCCAATTGCTTGAAACCTTTTTTTGAAGTGGTGGGCCCACTAGGATTTGAACCTAGGACCACCTGATTATGAGTCAGGTGCTCTAACCAGCTGAGCTATAGGCCCGTTCTTTTTTGTTAAAAAGAATTAGGATTGCAAAAATAGTGTAATTCATTTATTTTAAAAGATTTTTAAAATAAAACTTTTGTTTCTAGAATCTTTTTTTAAATACAATTTCTAAAAAAGGAATAATCTAAAAAATTGCACTTGATTTTTAAATTTTTCAATTAATACGATAGTGAAATATTATACAGACCAAAAAGTATCTAAACAAATGTAGCTGTAACCACATATAGATTTAACCATGCTTTCTGAAATATTGTTTATGGTTTGGGTAAAGAATTCGCTGATTTCAGACAAATTAGTAAAGTGTTTATTTGTAAATTTTCTTTTGATATGTTGCCATATTTTTTCTGCGGGATTCAGTTCTGGACTATACGGCGGAAGGAACAACAAGGCTATGTTTGAGGGTATTTTTAAACTTTTAGCCTTATGAAATGCGCCATTATCTAGCACCATGATTTTAAATTCCTCAGGTTGAATTAAAGAGAATTGATCAAGAAAAATCTGAAATGCATCGGCATTACAATAGGGCATTTCTAGTTGAAACTGAGTTCCTGTAATCGGAGAAAATGCGCCAAAAAGATAAGTGTACTCAAAAACCTGCTGAAATGAACATACAGGCTGAACACCTCTGGCAGCTAGGCCTCTGCCATACTTGGTATGTAATCCAAATCTGCTCTCGTCCTGAAAATACAGGTTGATGGCTTTGTAAGAAATTGGGACTGAAAATGCGATCTCAGTTATTTCTTTCGTAAAGTTTTTTTAAAAGTCTCAGCGGCCTTCTCATCTTTTTTGACGTGACTTTTCCTTGCAGCTTTCACCTTTGAACCAAAATGTCTTGAGGCATACTTTAGTATTGTGTTATACTTCACATCCTTGTTGAACTCGTCCTTTACCCACTGTTTGAGTTCTACATATCCGGCTAAACCATTTTTGGGATCATTAAGCTTTTTCTCAATTTTTTTATGATCCTCTTTACTGAAAATAGAAGGTTTGCCCACATTGCCTTTGCGGCCATTGAACAATAAAGCTTCAATGCCACCATCTTTGTAAGATGTGCGCCAGTTATGAATACTTTGACTGCAAGCACCTACACTATCCATCAACTCACGCTTGGACACAGCAGTATTACCTGCTCTTTTCATAAAAATCAACATCTTGATACGAGGCTGAAGCATTGGCAACGCATTTTTTAATTGCAACCTAAGCTCTTTCATGCTTTCTTTAATCGGAATAAATAAGGCAAATGACATAATGATATATATTTAAGACCAAAAATAAAACAAAAAAACCAATATTCAAAATATTGGTCTGTTTATTTTTTCACTATCGTATATTATAAATTTTAAAAAAATTTTGCAAACACAACAAGTCTTAAAAAAACAATAGCGATTTTAAGTTTATAGACACTTAAATAATTTTAAATAAGTATTTCCATAAAATATTTTTATTTGTGCGGCTTCATAATTTAATTAACACAAACTTAACCTAAACATAATAAATAGGTAACTTTTGAAACTATACTTTGAAAATTTGATTTGCTTACTTTCGCAAAAAATTTAAGATGCAAAAGTTTATTCTGTTTTTTATTGTTTTTATTGGTTTTTCTGGCGTGGTAAAATCACAAAAATCCAAAATTGAAGGAAAAGTTTTAAATTCAGCAAACGCAGAAACTTTAATTGGTGCATCTGTTTCTATTGAGGGAACAAAAAAGTCTACACAATCTGATCAAAATGGATACTTTTCTTTTTCAGGATTAAATAAAGGAAAGTATACACTTACTGCCTCTTATGTTTCATACACTACAAAAACAATAAATGTAGAAATTACAAAAGAGGGCGAAGTAATTACTAGTGATATTATTTTGGATAGATCTAGCGATATGAGCAGCGTTGTAATTAAATCTACGAGTGGAGGATCAAGAAAACCAGTAGAAACGGTGAGTTCTTTGTTGATCGCACAAAAAAATAGTGCAAGTGTTAGTGATGGAATCTCTGCAGAAACCATTAAAAGAACGCCTGATAGAAACACAGGAGATATCTTAAAAAGAGTAAGTGGTGCTAGTTTACAGGATGATAAATTTGCTATTATTAGAGGTTTAAATGATCGTTATAATACTGCTTCGCTTAATGGTGCTCCTTTGCCAAGTTCTGAGAGTGATCGTAAAGCATTTGCGTTTGATATTTTTCCGGCCAATATGCTTGATAATCTGGTTATAACTAAAACAGCCACTCCTGATATGCCTGCAGAATTTGCAGGTGGTCAAATCCTTATCAATACAAAAGGTATTCCATCCGAAAACTTCGAATCTATTTCTGTAGGTATGGGTTTTAATACCCAAAGTACTTTTCGCCAACGTAAATTTAGCGAACAAGGTCAATGGGACTTTTTAGGCATCGATAGTTATAGAAAACTTCCCAATCAATTCCCAGGTATACAAGCTTTAAAGGAATCAAGTGTGAATGATAGATTAGGTTATGCTAAAAATTTTAACCTAAAAAATTGGGCTTACGAAACCAGAACAGCTTTGCCAAATACAAGTTTTCAGTATGTTTTGGCTAGAAATATTCAAAGAAAAGAAAAAGATTTTTTTGGATTTCTAATGTCTGTTACTTATCAAAAATCTCTTACAAAAAATGATGGTGACAGAACATTTTTCGCACCTGAATATGATAATGCGCCACAAAGAGTATTTCAAGAAGAATTTAATTCGGTACAAACACTTTTGGGCGTAATTGGTAATATGTCATTCAAAATCAACAACAACCATTCGTTAAGTTTGAAAAACATATTTAGTATTAATGCTGACGATCGTGTGATAACTCGTGACGGAGTAAACGATATCATCAATGAACCCAATCAATATTTCAAATCTTATGCACTTTGGTTTACCTCTAATCAGATTTTCTCTTCTCAATTGATTGGAGAACATTATATTCCAGCTTCAAAATTAAAAATCAATTGGGTTGCATCAATTTCAGATATCAAGAGAGAAATTCCTGCATTGAGAAGAATGGCATTTGATAGTACTGCAGGTGTACCTGGTTTACAAGCAAAACTTGTTAACACATCCCCAGTTGACAACGATAACACAGCTGGATTGACTTTTTATTCCACAAATAAGGAAGTATCTCACAATGCTAAAATAGATTTATCTAGAAATTTTAAATTTAATAATGATCATCAAATCAATGTAAAGTTTGGAGGGTATTACCAGATGAGAGATAGGGATTTCAATCCAAGACTGCTTGCATTTTGCAGTTTTGACGCCAATAGATTTAATAGTTCGATTTTAACAGTAAATCCAAGTACAATCTTTCAGAAAAAATATATGGGTTATTTGGCAGCTGGGAAAACAGGTTTAAATTTAAAAGACATCACCGAAATTAGAGATTTGTACACCGCTGGAACAGAACTTTACGCATACTATGGCATGCTTGATCAAAGATTTGGTAAAAAGTTGAGAATGATATACGGGGCTAGGGTCGAGCAATTTCACCAAACATTGAACGCAGAATTCAATCAGTTTACTCCAGTTAGAGTGAATACAAGAAAAACAGACATTCTTCCTTCTGCTAACTTCGTTTATTCAATTAATACCAAACAAAACCTTAGATTATCATATTCAAAAACAGTTAATAGACCAGAGTTTAGAGAATTGGCTCCGTTTTTATTTAGAGATTACACCATCAGATATTCCGTTTTTGGTGATACCTCTTTAAGAAGAGCAACTATCGATAATTTTGATTTTAGATATGAGTTTTATCCTGGAAAAGCGCAGCTTATTACTGGATCTTTGTTTTACAAAAAATTTGTTGATCCTATAGAATTAATTTCAACCAATCAAGAAAGAACACTTTCTTATAAAAATACCCCATCAGCAACTTTATTAGGAGCAGAATTTGAATTCAGAACTAAAATTGGTAGTTTAATAGAATCAGCAGCTTCTTCAATCTGGAATAAATTAACTGTCTTTGGAAATTTTAGCATCATTAAATCAGATGTAAAGCTTAATGTAATTGATACAAACAATTATTATTATAAGCAAGGACGTGTTATGCAAGGTCAATCTCCTTATGTAATTAACGGAGGAGCTACTTATCAAGATGATGAAAAAAATATCTCTTCAACTTTATCTTTTAACAGATATGGACAAAGAATTTTTCTTGCCAGTAATGGAGATGCAACACAAAGTGGTCTTTTGATTGAACCTAATTTGTGGGAAAATGGAAGAACCCAAATTGATTTTCAATTTACAAAATCATTCCCTAAAAAAAATATAGATATAAAGTTAAACGTTAAGGATATTTTGGCGCAACAATTGGTATTTTTTGAAGACAACAACAACAATAAAAAATATGACAAAGAAATTGATGCAAAAAGATCTTCTCTTAATTATGGTCGAGTAATTTCTTTTACCATTTCTCATAAATTCTAAAAAAACTTCAAACATAACAATCTTAAAAGGCAGGTAATTCTGCCTTTTTTTAGTTTAAAACCAATTGGAATAATACTGATTAGTCATATCGACATTATACGGGTAAAAGATTTGTCTCAATAAAAATTCAAATTCGCATAAGAAAATAAGTGCAATTGAAAAATCCGTTCTGAATCTTGCATATCAAAATTGTTTTATTTGCTAACAATATGGTAAGAGTTACTTAACATGTTGTTAATGATTACTTAACATTACTGTACCAAATTTGCACCAAACAAAATCATAACAAAATGAAAAAAATTTATGCAATGCTTGTCATGTTGTTTGCATTATCAACAACACAAGCACAAAACCCCTTCTTCGAGGTAGTCAACTACCGTGGAGCATTTGCTCCAGCTCCAGCTAGTCCATGGACTAGTGGCTGGACTAATTTTGATCCTCAAACAACTGTGTACCCTACAGTAACTGATACAGTTTCTGGGAATATCACAGTAAACACAACTTGGACAGCTAACAAAACTTATTTGCTTAGAGGTCTTGTTTACGTAAAGAGTGGTGTTACTTTAACCATTCAACCTGGTGTAATTGTAAGAGGTGATGCTACCGTTTCTGGTGGTACAGCTCTTGTAATCACTAAAGGTGGTAAAATTAACGCGGTTGGTACTTCCACAAGTCCAGTCGTATTTACATCAAGCAAAGACACTGGTACTCGTGCCGTGGGAGATTGGGGTGGTGTAATCATGTTGGGTAAAGCTTCATTAAACAGAGCAGGTGGAGTAGCTAATATCGAAGGTATTGCTACATCTACTGACACTGAATATGGTGGTGGCACTACTCCAGATGATAACGACAACTCTGGTAACTTGAAATATGCACGTATTGAATTTGGTGGATATATTTTCGCTACAGATCAAGAAATCAATGGTTTGACTATGGGTGCTGTAGGAAGAAACACCATCATTGATTTCGTACAAACTTCATTCATTAATGATGATGCATTTGAGTGGTTCGGTGGTACAGTAAACTGTTCTCACCTTGTTGCTTTCCGTAGCGTTGATGATGATTTTGATACTGATTTCGGTTATTCTGGGTCAGTTCAATTTGCATTGGGCGTTCGTGATCCAAACTTATCTGATCAATCAGCTGCTTCTACATCAGAAGGATTTGAGTCTGATAATGATGGAACAGGTTCTACAAATACACCAATAACTTCAGCGGTTTTCTCAAACGTAACTTGGATTGGTGCTTACAGAGGAACTGTAGGAACTGCTGCTCCTTCTGGTACTTTCAAATTCCGTCGTGCAGTTCGTATCCGTAGAAACTCTCGTTTGAAAGTGTTGAATTCTATCTTCACTGATGCACCTTATGGTGTTTTCATCGATGGAGCTGCTAATAGAAATCTTTTACAAACTGGAAATGGTGTGTTTAAAAACAACATCATTGCTGGTTGTTTCCGCGCTGTTGAGCCAGGAACTACTGCAGGTTTAACAGATTCATTGTTTAATAATATACATTTTAATAATGATTCTTTGGTTTCAACAACTGGTTTGTTAGAGTCTCCGTACGATTTCGTAAGTGGAGATTATCGTCCAGATTCAGGTTCTATCGCTTTATCTGATGTGAACTTTACTGACGCTGCTTTCAATAATCGTAAAATCATCGTTTCAGCTTCTTCTTATATCAAAGAAGTAACTTACCGTGGTGCTTTCGCTCCATCTCCGTCTGTTATGTGGACTGAAAGTTGGTGCGAGTGGAATCCACAAACAAGAGTTTATCCTGCTGTTACAGATACTATTTCTTCAAACATCACTGCCAACACAACTTGGACTTCTGACAAGACTTACTTGTTGAACGGTATTGTTTATGTAACTTCTGGTGTTACTTTAACTATTCAACCTGGAACTGTAATTAGAGGTAATGCATTAGTTTCTGGTGGTACTGCATTGGTAATTACTAAAAATGCAAAAATCATCGCTCAAGGAACTGTTGAAGCGCCAATCGTGTTTACATCAAGTAAAGATACTGGTACTCGTGCAGTTGGAGATTGGGGTGGTGTGATCATCTTAGGTCGTGCTGCTTTGAACAGAGCTGGTGGAGTTGCTAATATCGAAGGTATTGCTACATCATCTAACACTGAATATGGTGGTGGTGCTACACCAAACGATAATGATAACTCAGGTATCTTAACGTATGCTCGTATTGAGTTTGGTGGTTACATATTTGCTACTGACCAAGAAATCAATGGTTTAACCATGGGTGCTGTTGGTCGTGGTACTCAAATCGATCACATTCAAACTTCATTCATCAATGATGATAGTTTTGAGTGGTTCGGTGGAACAGTAAACTGTTCTTATTTAGTTGCTTACAGAGGTGTTGATGATGACTTTGATACAGATTTCGGTTATTCTGGTTCTGTTCAATTTGCTTTGGCGGTTCGTGATCCAAACTTATCTGATCAATCAGCTTCTTCTACATCAGAATCATTTGAGTCTGATAATGATGGAACTGGTTCTACAAATACGCCAATTACAAAAGCATTGTTTTCAAACGTAACTGTTGTTGGACCATACAGAGGTACAGTAGGAACTTCAACTCCAAGTGGAGCTTTTGATTTCCGTCGTGCAGTTCGTATCCGTAGAAATAGCCGTTTGAAAATATTCAACTCTATCTTTACAGATTTCCCTTACGGTGTATTCATCGATGGTTCTGCTAACCGTGGAATTTTACAAGCTGGAACTGGTAAATTTAAAAATAACTTAATTGCTGGTATGTTCCGTGCTACTGAGCCAGGAACTGCAACTGGATTAGTTGATTCAATTTTCAATTCTGCTATCTGGAAAAATGATTCGTTAGCTACAACTGCAAATGTTTTGACTACTCCTTACAATTTCTTCGCTCCTGATTATCGTCCAGGATCTAATCCATTATCAACAACTGGTGCTGCGTTTACCGATTCAGCTTTCATTGGTTTAATCGTTCCATGTGATGATGTTAATGCTGCTGGCTTTATTTCTGGTGCTTCTAACATTTCAGGATGTACAAATCCTCAAACGTATAGCATTCCTGCAATTGCAAATGCTTCTTCTTATTCTTGGACTGTTCCAACAGGTGCAACTATTGTATCTGGACAAGGAACAAGAACAATTACGGTTAATTTCCTTTCTACTTTAACAGCTACATACACTGGAACAATTACAGTTGTAGGTAAAAACGATTGTGGAAATACTTCAGTAGCTTCTACAAGAACACTTACTAAAGTTACTTTAGGTGCTCCAGGTGTTATCGCTGGTCCAGTTGCTTTCTCAACTAACGTATGTTCTTTAGTTGGAAAAGATACTGCGATCACTTACATTATTCCTGCTGTTGCTGGTGCAACCAACTATGCTTGGACTGCTCCATCAAACGCTACAATTATGACAGGTCAAGGTACAAACACTGTTACTGTTAAGTTTTCAAACGGATATACTACAGCAGTCGCTGGAGATACATTACGTGTAGTAGTTTCTTCAAGTTGTTCAACAGCTGTTGCTAAGAAATTCGCCATCAAAGCTGCAAGACCAACTGCACCAACTGCAATTACTATTGGTGCAATTCAAACTAACGTTTGTGCTGCTCGTAAATATCGTTATTCAGTTCCAGTATCTACTGCTTCTGGATTTACAGGATATTCTTGGTCATTCCAAGGTCCATTGTATAGCACAATGACTATCGATTCAGGTTCATTAACTTCAAGAGTATTAACAGTAACATTTACTTCAAATGCTGCTGCAGGTACTGCTGATAGCATGAAATGTTTCTACACTTCATCTTGTGGAAATTCATTACCAAAAGGTGCTAAATTATCAAATACTGCTTTAGCTGCTCCGGCTGCTCCAACTGCAATTACCATTCAATCTGTAGCTCAGAATGTATGTAATGCACGTCAATACCGTTACTCAGCTCCAGCTTTACCTTTAGCATCTACAACTGCAGGTGCTGCTACAGTTTGGAATTGGGAATTAATTGGTAATTTATCTGAATTTGCTACAATCGATTCAGGAGATATCAATGGTCAAAGAATTCTTGTTTCTTTCTCTAGCAATGCAGCTGCTGCAACTGGAGATAGCATCAAATTATTCTATTCTACAAATGGTTGTGGAGACAGCAAAGTAAAAGCTTCTAAATTCTCTAACACTAGATTAGCGACTCCATCTGCTCCAACTGCAATCACAATTACAGCTATCCAAATTAACGTTTGTGGTGAGCGTAAATATCGTTATTCAGTTCCAGAATTACCAGCTGCTTCTACAACAGCAGGTGCTGCTACAGGATATGTATGGGAATTAAAAGGAACATTGGGTCTTAATGCAACAATTGATTCAGGTTCATTAATTTCTAAAACATTTACAGTTACTTATACTTCAAATACTGCTGCTGCAACAGGTGATAGCGTTAAAGTATACTATACTTCTGATTGCGGAAATAGCCCAGTAAAAGCTTCTAAATTATCTAATACTGCATTAGGTAAGCCAGCTTCTCCAACTGTGTTAACTATTCAATTGAAGTCTGATGTTTGTGGTTCACGTACTTTCCGTTATATCACTACAAACAACTTGCCAACTGCTACTGCAACTGCAGGAGGTGCAACTGGTTATGATTGGTCATTCAAAGGAACTTTAGGTCAAAATGCAACCATCGATTCTGGAGATGCAACTTCAAAAATAATCACTGCTACATTTACTTCAAATGCTGCTGCTGCAACTGGTGATAGCGTTAAATTAGCGTTTATTTCAGGTTGTGGAAATAGCGGATTTAAAGCGGCTAAATTAACAAACATTGCTAAAGTATGTTTAACTTCTGGTACTGAAATCACTTCAAGAGTAGAAGCTACAACAACTAAAGCACAAGTTTATCCTAATCCAAACAACGGTAACTTCACATTGAATGTGGCTACTGGTGTAACTGCTAAAGCAACTGCTACAGTTCAAATCGTAGATATGTTGGGTAAAGTAGTTATGACTACAACTGCTACAAACAACAACGGTTCTATCGTTGCTAACATCAACAATAGCAATTTGCAAAATGGTGTTTACACAGTTAGATATACTGTAGGAAACGTTACAAATTCTATCAAGATGGTCGTTAAGAAGTAATTACTTCTAGATGTTTTCTTAGGAAAACGACATTATATTAAAAACGGGTTGCTGGAAACAGCAGCCCGTTTTTTTTATGGATGGGTCGCGTAAACGCGAAGGTTTTGAAACACGAAGGCACAAAGACGCGAAGTTTTTTGTTTCACGCAAAGCACGCAAAGGAGCAAAGACGCGAAGGTTTTTGAAACACGAAGGCACGAAGACGCAAAGGCACGAAGACGCAAAGGCACGAAGTATTTTGTTTCACGCAAAGCTCGCAAAGGAGCAAAGACGCGAAGGTTTTTGAAACACGAAGGCACGAAGACGCAAAGGCACGAAGACGCAAAGGCAC
>VFKL01000088.1 GCA_009885535.1 Chitinophagaceae bacterium
ATATTTGCATCAAACATGGGATTGCAATTGGTTTTAAGATTCGATACCTCAAAACTAAATATTGCAATCCTTTTTTTAATGTAATTCCTTAACTTAATGACATTGCCCAAGGGGGAATTTGAATTTTCGTTCCAATATTTTACAATTACAATCGTAATAGATATTTTCTACGGTTTCGACCGTGGGCTATGAAAACAATCTTCCACATAACCGTTTCAACAGGTTGCTTCTTTTTAAAAAATAAATGGTTGAAACCATAGCACGTATAGTGACTACTTCCCCTTGGGGGATTGAGGGGGCTCCCTTACAACCTTGTAACTTTATCGAATCCGTCCATCTCGGTTATAATTTGCATGTAAAATAAAACGATATGCAAAAAACAACAACCAAAACAATTAAGAAAAGATTATCCTTCTACAAAGAAAATGGACTTTGGTATGCTGATTTACCGGAGTTTCTGGCATTAGGACTTGGAACCAAGGCAAATCTGCTGATGGTAGATGGTTCGGATAAATTTCTTGATTTTCTTTCAAATAATGGAAGCAGGGCAACTGTAAAATTAAGTACAAAGCCATTTGAAGATCATACCATCCAGCTCGATAAACTAAGCATCGGAATGGATAAGGATTTGCTCGATAAAATAGGACATGCCCCCGTAGATTATGGTGCTTATTACAACGTAGCAATTTACGACAACAAACCCTTTCAGCATACACTATGGTTATGTCCGGTAACTGAATATGTTTTTGAAGGAGGCTATCCCGAAAATGTTTTTTTGCAATTGTTTAGTAGAAATTAAAATCAGTTTAAAAAAATATATGATGAAGTATTATGGAATAGGTTGCCTTTTTGAGTCTGTTGGTGGCTGCTGTAAACTGAAACTAGACGCTGGCTAAAATCAAATCACATTTTTGATTTGATTTAAAGCTTGATGACGAAGCACTTCTATTTGAAATGACAGATTTGTGAAATATTTAATAAACTATAAAAGTCAACTTAAGCCACAATAAATACATTTACTTAAATCAATTAAATTTTTAAAAAATGAGCAACAACATCAAAATACCCAATTTATGCAATGAAGATTGGAGCAATATGTCGCCAAATGACAATGGTAGATTTTGTGACACTTGTAAATTAACGGTGGTAGATTTTACTAAAATGGGTGATGATCAAATAAAAAATTATCTACTTAATAATGGGCATGTATGTGGCAGATTTGATTGTACCCAGCTTGATACAAGTCACGAATCAACACTTGAACTTCTAAATAAAAAAGCAAATAAAATAAAATTCAAACCGCTAAGATGGTTGGCCTTATTGTTACTCTTAATTCCTGTTTTTTTATACTCTATTTTAAATAATAAAAAAATTGACACACCGGATAATCACGTGTTAATGGGGAATGTTTCTTCACCTATTGAAAAAGATTCTACAAAAAAAATTGTTGATACGCCTTATCGAAAACTAATGGGAGAGGTTGCTTCACCTCATCTAAAACCCTCAAAAAAATTAAAGAATAATCTTAAACCAAAAAAATTAAAATAATGGAAACAAAACACAAAGTGTACAATCTAATTATTCTAGACGAAAGCGGCTCGATGGGGTCGATTAAAAAAACAATTATGAATGGGTTTAATGAGGTGGTGCAAACCATTAAAAGCGTTGCATTACAATATCCAGAGCAAGAGCATACCGTTACATTTGTAAGTTTTAATTCTTCAGGAATAAAAAAAATACATGAAAACTCAAAAATAGAATTACTGAATCAAATTGATGAACGTTCTTATCAACCCAATGGAGGAACACCACTTTTTGATGCAATGGGTGCTTCGATTTTTAATTTGAATTGGATCATAGAAAAAGAAAATCCCAAAAACTACAATGTACTGGTTACCATTCTTACAGATGGCCAAGAAAATGCTTCCAAAGAACATTCCGCTCAATCTATAAAAGAAATGGTCGAATTATAAAAGTCAAAAAACTGGACGTTCACCTACATCGGTGCCAACCATGATGTAGATATGTTTGCTTCCCGAATTTCTATTGAAAACGTAATGAAATTTGAGACTAGTGAAGAAGACATGCAAAGAATGTTTATGAGAGATCGAGATGCAAGAATGAATTACAGCAAAAAAATCAGGAATTTTGAAAACGTTTCTAATGACTATTTTCAACAAAACGAAAGTGATAAAGAAATGCCAGATGATAAAGAAAAACAGCCGGAGAAAAAGTCTTTTTTTAGAAGGTTGTTTGGAGGATAAGATGATATTTTAAAATAACAATTTCAATATAATGAGCCATTCAAATTCCGAAATAATTTTCAACGATAATTCTCCAATTAGATTAACCGGTGAAAGTTTTGATGCATTTATAATGTTAGAACAATACGAGCTAAATGCTGTCGAAAAAGAAACGAATAAACCAGTAACTGATGGGTTGATTTTATTTTATATTGTCAAAGAAAAATTAAGGGAAAAGGGTGTGGTGTATAGTAGTCCTGGCAACTCAGCCAAAAGAAATTTTATACTTTGGTTTAATGCACAAACAGATAAAAATCAAACATATTCGTATCAAATAGAAATTAAAGAAAAGCACTTTGATTTGATTTGTAATATTGTAAATAATCTGAACAATAAAAAATTACCCCACTTATGATTACCCCATGACCTAAATTACCCCCCCCCAATTGAATTTCAAACTAGTCCACAATTAAATAGTATAAAGCCAATTTGCTAGTTGTTTTGGGCAGTTTTATTGGATATCTATTCGGTGTTTTCTAAAATCGAATACAGTTTTTTTTGAAGTTCATTCCCGATTTTATTTTTCTTCTTCAGTTGCATTCAAGATTATTTCTGGCAATTCAATTGTTGACTCAACAGCAGGAAGCATTTCAACATTTCTTAATTCACGGTTGATGGCTCTTGTGCGTGTGCCCACTACATCGTCTAATTGTCCAAGACCTGTTTGAATATTTTTTTGTGCTTTTTCTAATAACCCGCCAAAATTTTCAAATTCTTTTTTCACAGAACCCAACACTTTCCACACTTCACTGCTTCTTTTTTGCAAAGCCAATGTTCTAAAACCCATTTGCAAACTATTTAAAATGGCCATTAAAGTAGTTGGTCCAGCTACAGTTATTTTAAATTCGGTGCGCAGTTGATCAATTAATGAACTGCGTCGAATTACCTCAGCGTATATACTTTCAAATGGTAAAAACATAATGGCAAAATCGGTTGTATTTGGCGGATCAAGATATTTGTCTCTAATATCTTTAGCCATTTTTTTTATGGTTGCTTCTAGGCTTTTTGTGGCCGATTCAATATCATCAATGTTACCTTTTTCGTATGCTGCCAATAAATGCTCGTAAATATCTTTGGGAAATTTAGCATCAATAGGTAAGTACACAAAACTGCTTTCATCTTCACTTCTTCCTGGAAGTTTAATGGCAAATTCAACAGGATCGCTGCTGCCTTTTTTGGTTTTTACATTTGCATCATATTGACTTGGCGCTAAAATTTGTTCTAGTAATAAAGCCAACTGCACTTCGCCTACGCCACCTCTTAATTTTACGTTACTTAAAACTTTTTTCAAACCTCCTACATCTGTTGCAATGGTTTGCATTTCACCTAATCCTTTCTGCACTTCAATCAGTTGTTTACCTACTGTTTCAAAGCTTTGTCCAAGACGCTCGCTGAGTGTTTTCTCTAATTTTTCCTCAACTGTAGCACGGATAATATCCAATTTTGTTTCTGTTCCTTTAACCAAATCATTTTGTTTGCTTTCCATTAATTCAAACTTTTCTTTCTGCAAATCATTAAAAGATTTTACATTTTTATCGAAAGCTTCTTGAAATTCTTTAAACGCATTGGTTAATGTTTCTCTTTGTTGCGTTGCATCTTTTGAAGCTTGTTGTAATAATCCATTCAATCTTTCTTCTACTTGCTTATTTATTTTTTCAAGCACAGTAGCATTGGTGTCGGAAAATTCTTTTATACTTTTTGAAAGTTGTTCACGCGAATCCTTTGAATTCTGGTCTGTTTTTTCAATTAATGCTGACACTTTTTGTTCAAGCGTATTTGTAAGTTTTTCTAATGCTTGTTGATTTTGTTCGGTAATGATTTTAAGGGTTTCGCTTAATTCTTTTTTAAATTCTTTAAGTGTATTGTTAAGCTCTTCTCTATTCTCTTTTGATAGCTTATTGATTTCGTCTCTATTGACTCTAAAATCTTCTTTTACACTATTTTCGATACGGGTCAATGAATTTGAAAATACGTCCAATTTAGAAACGATATCTGTTTCATTTTTTTGAGATGGTTTGAAATAGAATTGCAAAGCAATAACTACAATTACAAGAAGAATAATGAGATAAATTAGAATTTCCATTTAATAAAATAGGTTGAACCCAGATTTTGCAGTTGTAATCTATTACAAGAAAAAAATGCTGCAAATACAAGCGTTTGCTTGACTTTTTGATCTTACCATATTTCAATATGCTATCGACCAAAA
>VFKL01000149.1 GCA_009885535.1 Chitinophagaceae bacterium
GGTTGTACAAAATCTGGAACGCTTACAATATCTCAACCATCATCATTATTCAGCGCAACTGCAACAACAGGAGCAATTGCTTGTAATGGTGGTACAACAATAGTTACTGTATCAGCATCAGGTGGAACAACGCCTTATACAGGAACTGGAACGTTTACAGTATCAGCTGGAACGTACAGTTATAATGTAACAGATGCTAATGGTGTTGTTGATGCAGTATCTGTAACGGTTAGTCAACCAACTGCAATATCATTATCATTAACTTCAGGAACAATAACATCTACTGGCGGAACAACATCAATCACTGCAACAGCAACTGGTGGAACTGCAATATATACGTACAAATTAAATAGCGGATCTTATCAGTCAAGCAATGTGTTTTCAACAGTTACAGCGGGTACTCATAACGTTACTGTAAAAGATGCAAATGGTTGTACAAAATCTGAAACGATTTCAATATCTCAACCATCTTCATTATTAAACGCAACTGCAACAGCAGGAACAATTGCTTGTAATGGCGGAACAACAATAGTGACTGTTTCGGCAGCTGGTGGAACAGCTCCATATGTTGGTGAAGGTATATTTATTGTAACTGCAGGAACATATACATACAATGTAACAGATGCGAATGGTGTAGTTGATGCAGTATCTGTAACGGTTTCACAGCCTACAACAATTGTAGTAGAATTGTCATCAGGTTCAATAACATCTGCAAGTGGTACAACTTTTATTTCTGCAACCGTTACCGGAGGATCTGCACCATATAGTTATACTCTAGACAATGGAACGTATCAAACAAATAATTTGTTTAACAATGTGATTGCTGGAACGCATATTGTTACGGTAAAAGATTCAAAGGGTTGTGTAGCCAACAGAACTATTACCATTTCTGGTTATAATGTAGATAGTATGGTGGTAAGTGTAAATGCAGGAACCATTAGTTGTAATGGTGGAACCGCGATTGTTAATGTAACTGTAACAGGTGGAGTAGCTCCTTACATTGGTGTTGGTTCTTACACTATGTCTGCAGGGTTAAACACAATATCAGTAATTGATGCAGCAGGTACCACTCAAACATACAGTATCACATTGACTCAGCCTTCTGAAATAAATGTAGTTGTTAGTGTTAGAAATACAGAAGTTGTTTCTGGTGGTAAAACATCAATAAAAATAATTGCAACTGGTGGAACTGGAACTTATCGTTATAGTGTTGATGGCGGGGCATTTCAAACTACAAATTCATTTAGGGGAATTGGCGCTGGAACGCATACGGTATCAGTAGTTGATCAAAATGGTTGTGTTAAAATGGCATCGTTCATTGTTACAGAAATGAATTCAACAGTTGGATTGTCAATCAGCTTAATTAGTAGATCGAATGTAACATGTATTGGAGCTAACAATGGCTCGATAACTGTTGGTGCTGCAGGCGGTAGAGCTCCATACTCTTATACACTTAATGGCATTGATTATAATACAGATGGAAAATTCACTAATTTGGCACCTGGAACGTATCGTGCAACTGTAAAAGATTTCAATGGCAATATTGCAGAATTGGAAGTTACAATTTTAGATGGCAAGAAAAGATGCGGTACTAATACAAATTCTTTAAGTGTTAATGTGTATCCCAATCCTTCTGTATCTAATTTTAAAGTTGATATTTCTAGCGAAGAAGAAGGTGAAATTACTTTACAAGTTCTCGATGTACTTGGAAAAATGATACATCAAGAAAGAGGTCAATCAGTTAAGTTATATAGTTTTGGTTCTAATTTCAAAGCTGGAGTTTATATTGTTAAAGTGACTCAAGCTAAAAAATGTACTACAAGAAAAATTGTTAAACAATAAAAATCTAAAACAGCACAACAAAAAAAAGACGTCGGCTAAAACCGGCGTTTTTTTATTTGTAAAATTCTTCATTTTTTGTTCTATGTATATAAGTTATTTTTGGAAAAAAAAAGAAAACATAATGAAGGTTAATTACAAAATAGTTTCTTTGCCATTCAAACACCCATTTGTTATTTCAAAAGCATCCAAAACGCACCAACCGATTTTTCTAGTAGAGTTGGATCATTTTGGAATTAAAGGATATGGAGAAGCGCCAGCAATTTCTTACTATAATATTTCAACCGAAAAAATGGTGGGGGATTTGGAAAAGAAAAAAATGTTTGTTGAAAAGTTTGCATTCTCTGACCCTGAAAGATTTTGGCATTTTTTGCATCATCTTTTTCCTAATAATTCATTTTTAGTTGCGGCTTTAGATATGGCGGGTTGGGATATTTATGGAAAAATTAAAAGAAAGCAATTGCATCATTTGTGGAGTTTAGATAAAGCTTTGGCACCTTCTACCGATTTTACAATTGGCATTGATTCAATCGAAATGATGATTCAGAAAATGAAAGAAATGCCTTGGCCTATTTATAAAATCAAAGTAGGATTTGAAAATGATATGGAAACGATTACAGAGCTTAGAAAACATACAAATGCCATTTTTAGGGTTGATGCAAATGAAGCTTGGGATGTAGAAATGGCGCTAAAGAAAATCCCAATTCTTAAATCTTTGAATGTGGAGTTTGTTGAGCAACCGCTTGAAAAAAACAATTGGGAAGGCATGAAAATTTTGTATGAAAAATCCAATTTGCCATTATTCGCAGATGAGTCTTGTTTTCATGAATCTGATGTAGAAAAGTGTCATCATTTTTTTCATGGCATTAATATAAAACTTACAAAATGTAGTGGAATAACTCCAGCAAGAAGAATGATTGAAAAAGCTAAGCAATTAGATTTAAAAGTAATGATTGGATGTATGAACGAATCCTCAATTGGAACAGCCGCCATAGCACAATTGGCGCCAATGGTAGATTTTGTGGATATGGATGGAACTTTATTGCAAAAAGAAAAGTATGGCGAAGGGGTTGATTTTGAATTCGGGAAAATTCTCTATAATGATTTCCCAGGAATTGGTGTAAATGTAGAACCATTTTAAAATCATTTATGCTTTCAAAAATCAACACGAATTCGTTGAATAAAAACCTTTACATTTGCTAATATGACAATTGAACATTTAAAGGTTATGAGAGACCGTGTTTTGGTTTTGAGGAGGTTTCTTTGACTACGATAACCGAATAGCAAAAATTACAAACGATAGACAACTTTCCCTTTCACTAGGATTCTGGGATGATAATGCACGCGCCACATCAATTCTAAAAGACATAAAAAATAATGAGTATTGGTCTGATATGTACTTGCGTGTTGCAGGTGCTGTAGAAGATTTTGCAGTATTATTTGAATTTTGGAAAGAAGAAGAAGCTACCGAAGAAGAAGTTAAAGGTTCATTTGCAAAAGCCAATACTGAAATTGAAGAAGCAGAATTTAAAAGTACGCTAAACGAACCTGTTGATGCATTGCCGGCTGTACTTCAAATTAATTCTGGTGCTGGAGGTACCGAAAGTCAGGATTGGGCTGAAATGCTTGCGCGAATGTATAGAATGTACGGCGAAAAACAAGGTTGGACAGTAACAGAATTAGATTGGCAATGGGGCGATGGAGCAGGGATTAAAACTTGTACGTTTCAGTTCGAGGGGGCTTTTTCCTATGGGTTTTTAAAAGCTGAAAGTGGTGTACATCGCTTGGTAAGAATTTCGCCATTTGATAGCAATGCTAGAAGACATACCTCTTTTGCAAGTGTTTATGTATTTCCGTTAATTGACGATACCATTGAAATAGAAGTAAATCCTGCCGATGTGGAATGGGCGTTTTTTAGAAGTGGCGGTAGCGGTGGTCAAAATGTAAATAAGGTGGAAACGGCTGTACGTTTAACGCATAAACCTAGTGGCATTATTGTTGAGTGTCAACAAGCACGTACACAAGGAGAAAATAGAGATAAAGCAATGGCGATGTTGAAAAGTCGTTTGTATGAAGAAGAAATGAGAAGGCGACAGGAATTAATTGATTCAAAAAACGCGTCAAAGAAAAAAATAGAGTGGGGCTCTCAAATTCGATCATATGTTTTCCATCCTTATAAAATGATTAAAGATCACCGTACTGATTATGAAGTTGGCAACGTTGGGCCAGTAATGGACGGTGAAATAGACGGTTTTATAAAAGCGTTTTTAATGAGCGAAAAAGAAGATTAATTTATTAATTTTGCTCCTAATAAATTTAAATTTTACAGTTTTTATACATAAAATTAAAACCTATCATTATGCAATTTGGAGATTTTTATTACCCTTCACCCGTTAATGAACCTGTATTAAATTATGCGCCTGGAAGTGCGGAAAGATTGGCTTTAAAAAAAGCATTAAAAGAATTGAAATCAGAAAAAGTTGATGTGCCGATGTACATTGGTGCTGAAGAAATCCGTACAGGAAACAAAGTTGAAATACGTCCGCCTCATGAGCATAAACATATTTTAGGGCATTTCCATACTGGAGTTGCAAGTCATGTTACGAAAGCCATCAATGAAGCATTAAAAGCAAAAGAAAAATGGGCTGGATTAAGTTGGGAAAATAGAGCTAATATATTTTTAAAAGCAGCTGATTTATTGGCAACAAAATATCGCCCTTATATCAATGCGGCAACAATGCTTGGTCAAAGTAAAAATGTAATTCAAGCTGAATTGGATTCGGCTTGCGAACTGATAGATTTTTTAAGGTTCAATGTACATTTCTTAAGCGACATTTATCGCCAACAACCCATTAGTGGTGCGGGTATGAATAACCGCCTCGAATATCGTCCATTAGAAGGTTTTGTATTTGCATTAACCCCTTTTAATTTTACAGCAATTGGCGGCAACTTGCCCACTAGCGCTGCAATGTGTGGCAATGTGGTGATTTGGAAATGTGCCAATACTCAAGTTTACAGCGCACAATTATTTATGCGTATTTTAAAAGAAGCTGGATTGCCAGATGGAGTTATAAATTTAGTATTTATTGATGGCCCAACCATTGGTAATATAGTTTTTAATCATCCTGATTTTGCAGGAATTCATTTTACCGGTAGCACAGGTGTTTTTAATAAGATGTGGGAAATCATAGGTGCAAATATGAACAAGTATAAATCTTATCCAAGAATAGTTGGTGAAACTGGTGGAAAAGATTTTATAATTGTCCATAAATCTGCTGATGCAGACGTAGTGGTTACCGCTTTGGCACGTGGTGCTTTTGAGTATCAAGGGCAAAAATGTTCGGCTGCTTCAAGAGCATATATTCCTTCAAACCTTGCTGCATCAATTAAAAAGAAACTTGTCGAAACCGTTAAATCATTGAAAATGGGAACGGTTGAAGACTTTACCAACTTTATTAATGCTGTAATTGACGAAAAAAGTTTTGATAAATTGGAAGGATTTATTAAACAATCAAAAAAGAAAGGCGGTGTAACAAAGTTATGGGTAGGTGGCAATTGCGATAAATCAAAAGGTTATTTTATTGAACCTACCATCATTGAAACTACGGATCCGAATTATATTACAATGAGTGAAGAATTATTTGGGCCAATATTAACCATCTATGTTTATGATGAAAATAAATATGAAGAAACATTGAAATTGGTTGATGCCACATCTGCCTATGCTTTAACAGGTGCTGTGATTGCACAAGATAGATCGGCGGTAGAATTGGCAACCAATAAATTAAGGAACAGCGCAGGTAATTTTTACATTAACGACAAGCCAACAGGCGCAGTTGTAGGACAACAACCTTTTGGAGGCGCAAGAGCAAGTGGTACAAATGATAAAGCGGGATCTCCATTGAATCTATATCGTTGGTTAAGTGCGAGAACAATTAAAGAAACTTTCAATCCACCAACAAATCATTTATATTCATTTATGTCAGAAAAATAATTATCTAAATTTTTACAAATAAGTTAAAAAAAATCTTAAAATAATTTCAATTCATTTGATTTTTTTTAAGAACATTTACTAATTTTATAAAAATTTTTTTATGAAAGTGAAAGTGGATTTTTATCTTAAGTCGTCTCGTGTTCAAAGTGCCAATGGAGGCGTTTTAGTTGGCGATTTTAATAAATGGGATGTTAACAAAGGAATAGTTTTACATTTAAATGAGGATGGTTCTTTGTCTGGAACTTTAAATTTATCTCCATCAAAAAAATATGAATACCGTTACTTATTGAGTGATGGAAGATGGGAAAATGACGACAATCTAAAAGTTATAAAAAATGCTTACGGGCAAATGGTTGAAAATTGTATAATAGATACCAAAGATGTTTTAAAAATGGAAATGTCTTTAAAATTGAAATCTGAAATTGAAGATGAAAAATCAAAAAAAAATAAGCAAGAAGATCTTACCAAAATATTAGGAGTAACGCCTAAAATACAAACTTTGTTAAAGTCGGAATCAGTAACAACCTATCATGAATTGGGAAAATGTACCATGAAAAAATTATTACTTATTCTTGATATTGCCAATAATACAAAGAAAATTAATTTTTATACCACTTGGGTTAAGCAAGCTAAATTGGCTGCTGCAGACAAATGGGATGAATTGTCTGAGCTTCAAAAGAAAATAGAATTAGAAGCATAATGACATTTTTTTCTATTTATAATTTTCAACTCCAAAATTTGGGTTAAATTCGCCCTATGGAAATTTTACTTTCATCTACCCAATTAGATTTAACCATTAAGCGACTTGCACATCAATTGGTTGAAAACGAAAACGAATTAAATAACATTGTTTTCGTTGGTATTCAACCTAGGGGAAAGTTAGTGGCCAACAAAATATTGGAGACTATATCTACTTTGTTTCCTGACAATAAATTACAGTATGGTGTTTTAGACATTACTTTTTACCGAGACGACATCCGAGTTGAACTTCATGAGCCCAAAGAAACAACACTCACTCAATCTATTGAAGGAAAAAAAGTAATTTTAATCGATGATGTTTTATATACAGGAAGAACAATTCGTGCTGCATTGGATGCATTACAGGATTTTGGTCGTCCTCAAAAAGTTGAATTATGCGTGTTGATTAATCGCTCATTTAATCGTGAATTGCCTATTCAGCCTGATTATTGTGGACTTTCAATTGATACCAAACCCCAACAAAATGTAGTGGTGGATTGGGAAAATAATTCGGTTGTGATTTATTCTTAAAAAAAAAGACATTAAAAAACCACTCTTTCAATTTTTGCTATAACTTCGCTCCTTAATGCAACTAACTACTAATCATCTTCTAGGCATTAAAGCGCTACCTCAAAAGGATATTTCAACTATTTTATCTACTGCACAGCAATTTAAAGAAGTACTGCAACGTCCAATCAAGAAAGTTCCTTCTCTAAGAGATGTGACTATTGTGAATTTATTTTATGAGAATTCAACGAGGACGAGGATCTCTTTTGAACTCGCACAAAAAAGACTAAGTGCAGACACCATAAATTTTTCAGCTTCAGCTTCTTCAGTTTCAAAAGGAGAAACTTTATTAGATACGGTCAATAATATTCTGAGCATGAAAGTGGATATGGTTGTCATGCGCCATAGTGCAAGTGGAGCGCCTCATTTTTTGGCTAAGCAGTTACCACACGTTGCCATTGTCAATGCAGGGGATGGTATTAATGAACATCCAACTCAAGCACTTTTAGATGCATTTTCAATTGTCGAACATTATGGTACGCTGGAAGGCAGAAAAGTACTGATGATTGGCGATATTATGCACTCCAGGGTTGCACTAAGTAATATTTATCTGCTTAAAAAAATGGGTGCGGAAGTAATGCTTTCTGGGCCACCAACTTTAATTCCCAAATATATTCAACAAGCTTTTGATGTGCAGGTAGAATATAATTTGCAAAAAGCACTACAATGGTGCGATGTGGCCAATGTGCTTCGCATTCAATTAGAGCGTCAAAGTCAAATTTTATTTTCTTCGCTTAGAGAATACAATTTATCTTATGGCGTTACTCAAAAACGTTTGATTGGCATTGATAAAGACATTTTAATTATGCATCCCGGGCCAATTAATCGGGGAGTAGAAATTGATAGCGATGTAGCAGATAGCAAACAATCTGTAATTTTAAAACAAGTAGAAAATGGTGTTGCCGTTCGTATGGCTGTTTTATATTTACTTTCTGGGAAAAAAGAACTGAATGTTTAGATGAATTATAGAAGCCCTGATTTAATTCATGAAATAGGCATAAAAAAAATTATTATTTTTCCATCCCCAATTGAAAGCACAATGCTTCAAATATCTCAGTTTTTAAAACCAAATCAGTAATATTTCCATATTCTTTTGAAAGCCTTTTTTTATCTATAGTTCTAATCTGATGGCATAAAACAATGGATTCGTTTTCTAGCCCAAAATTATTTGCACGTATAAAAGTTTCATTTGGATAAACTTTTCTTCCGTTTTTTCTAGTTGTTATTGGTATAATATTTACTGTATTTAGCAAATCGTTTATTTCATCTTCGCTAATTACAATTACAGGTCTCGATTTCCCTTGTTCTGATCCAATGACAGGGTCTAGATTTGCTCTGTAAATAGTCCATTTCCTAACTTTGATAGTATGTTATTGTCTATGGATTTAAAGTCGTTACTAATTTCAGCAATGTCCTCGAGAAACAATGGGTCATTCATTGCTTCTCGAAGTTGCTCTAGTTTTAGTATTCTTTTGTCTATTTGATCATCAATCATTACCATTACTTTTTTATTTTCTTCAAAATTATTAGGTAAAGTAATAATCAATTGATGGTTTTTAACAGAACAAATTTGTTTGAAAGTCATCTTTTTCAATTTAAATTGATGAATATTTTTTTTTGCTTGACTTTATGTTGAACTTCGTCAGATTATTTTTTTGACTTTGTAATTACATCAGCCATTTTAACCGCTTCAAATGCATTCGCAAATGCGCCTGTTTTAGATAAATCGCTTAGTTTTACTTTTTCATCAGTTCCTGGCTTTTTTACTTCTTCAGTACAAACAACAGCAGACTTTTCAATGATCATTTTTATTTGAAGTGCAGATAAAGTAGGGTAATATTCAAGCAATAAAGCAGCGATTCCCGCTACAACCGGACAAGCCATACTCGTACCACTCGCATTACCATATGTATTTCCTCCAGGAATCGTTGAATAAATATTTACACCAGGGGCAAATACATCTACTTCATTCTTGCCAAAATTGCTAAATGATGCGGTTAATCCACCGGTTTTTTCGTCGCCACTTGCACCTACAGTAATTACATTTTGTGCTCTGCCTGGTGTATTTTCAAAAATTGGATTTGGAAAATTATAAGCAGTATCAATATTTTTTGCATCATTTCCTGCAGCATGAATTAATAAAACCCCTTTCTTTTCTGCATATTTAAATGCGTCATCTACCCAATATTTTTCAGGAGAAAAATCTTTACCAAAACTCATGCTAATAATTTTCGCACCATTATCAACAGCATATCTAATCGCTAAAGCAATGTCTTTATCATGTTCATCTCCATCTGGTACGGCTCTAATCATCATAATCGAAACGTTATCTGCAATGCCATCAATTCCTGTATTGTTATTTCTTGCAGCTCCTATAATCCCAGCACAATGTGTTCCATGAAATGGAGTAGCAGCCATGATATCATTATTACCATAGAACTTATCGTTAAAGTCTTGCTCATTATCATTTACTGCGTCTTTTCTATAAGTTGGCGGCGCTTCTACAGCAGCATTGGCTTTTCTTAATTGACCTCCAATTTCATCTATTAATTGCTGATTTGTAATGTCATAACTGTTGTTTGATTTTGAAATACTCAATATCAAATTCTTAGTCATTTTTGCATCAGAATTTATAGTATTGTTGTCTTTTAAATCATTTCCATTGTATTCTTCTTTCCCAATTTCTTTTCTTAATACAGAATCGCCAGCTAAAAACTTAGGATATAATGTTTTTAAGTATCCAATTTCAGCTTCATCAATTTCACCAACCACTTTGCCTTTAGCCCTTAGGTAAGTTTGATAAGATTTTAAATCTGCTGGAGATAAACTTGATTCCATAATTTCTTTACCATCCCATTTTTGTTTTAATTGATGATAAACTCTAGCACCTTCATAAGAATCTTCCTTTACATTTTTGCCATCTTTTCCACCAATAAAATTCCATCCATGTACATCGTCTACATAACCATTTTTATCATCGTCTTTTCCATTACCTGGTACTTCTTTAGGGTTAATCCACATTACAGGTTTTAAGTCTTCGTGTAATGTGTCTATTCCACTATCTATTACAGCAACGAGCACCTTTTTGCTTTTAATTTTTTTTGCTTTTAAAAAATCATAAGCTTTATTGAGACTAATTCCATTAAATCCAGTTTCTGTTTTGTCTAATTGATGCCAACCATTTGGTGCTTTTTTATCTGAATTTTCAGTTGATTGTGAAAATGAACTATTAAATACAAATGCTCCTGCAATTAAAAGTAGAGTTGATTTTTGCATATTTAAATTTTTTGTGTAAAACTATACGTTTTGATTCAGTGATTGTATTGTTTGATTTCTTTTAAGATAATATTACAAATCAAATTTGATGCCTTGTGATAATGGAAGACGATCTGTATAATTTATGGTATTGGTTTGTCTGCGCATATACACTTTCCATGCATCGCTACCACTTTCTCTTCCACCACCTGTTTCTTTTTCGCCCCCAAACGCGCCTCCAATTTCTGCTCCGGATGTACCAATGTTAACATTGGCTATACCACAATCGCTTCCTACTTGTGATAAAAATAGTTCTGCTTCGCGTAAATTATTGGTAACAATTGATGATGAAAGTCCTTGTGGCACGCCATTTTGCATTGCAATGGCTTCATCCATCGTTTTGTATTTCATGATGTATAAAATAGGTGCGAAGGTTTCATGCTGCACAATTTCAAAACTATTTTTTGCTTCTGCAATACATGGTTTTACATAACAACCACTTTCGTATCCTTTTCCTTTTAATACACCACCTTCAACAATAAACTTTCCACCTTCTTCTTTGCATTTTTCTATTGCAGACAAATACATGTTTACCGCATCTTTATCAATCAATGGCCCAACATGATTTTTTTCATTCAATGGATTGCCAATTTTTAATTGCTTGTATGCATGCACCAACATGTCTTTGAATTTGTTGTAAATCTTTTCATGTATAATCAGTCTTCTGGTGGTCGTACAACGTTGACCAGCTGTACCCACTGCGCCAAATGTTGCAGCAATCATGGCAATATTCAAATCCGCTTCTTTTGAAATGATGATGGCATTGTTTCCGCCTAATTCCAACAAGCTTCTTCCTAAACGTTGAGCAACTGAAGCCGCTACAGCTTTGCCCATTCTGGTACTTCCTGTTGCAGAAACTAAAGGCACGCGTACATCATTGCTCATCCATTCGCCAACTTCTCTACCACCACTTACCAAACAACTTACGCCTTCTGGAACGTTATTTTTTTTGAAAACATTTTGAATTATTTTTTGGCAGGCAATACCACAAAGTGGTGTTTTTTCACTTGGCTTCCAAATGGCTACATCTCCGCAAATCCATGCCAACATGGTATTCCAACTCCAAACCGCTACTGGAAAATTAAAAGCAGATATGATTCCTACAATACCTAATGGATGATATTGCTCATACATTCTATGTCCTGGACGTTCGCTATGCATGGTTAACCCGTGCAATTGTCTTGATAAACCTACTGCAAAATCACAGATATCTATCATTTCTTGAACCTCGCCTAAACCTTCTTGTAAACTTTTGCCCATTTCATAACTCACCAATTTTCCCAATGGATCTTTAAATTTCCGAAGTTCTTCACCCAATTGGCGAACAATTTCACCTCTTTTTGGAGCTGGCCAAATACGCCATTCTTCAAATGCATTTTGTGCTTTTAATACAACTGCGTCATAAGCTTTTTTATCGGCTGATATTACAGAGCCAATTATGCTTCCATCAACAGGAGAATACGAAGATATTATTTCAGCGTTTGTTTTAATCCAAGTTGATCCGGTTGATACGCCGGAATTTTTTGACTGAATTTGTAGGGTTTTTAAAAAGTCCATGGTTTTTATTTTTTTGTAAAGTTAAAGGTTAAATTGGCTTTTGAGTCAAGGATGAGTTAATTAGAATTGTGCATTTATTCCAGCACTAATCCACCGATTCGGCATTCTACTTCCTAAAATATCACTGTAAGATATATTTCCAATGTTTTGTACCGAACCGAACACAGAAAATGTATTAAAATGATATTGGATTTTTCCGTTTGTTAACCAATAGCTTTTCCCATTTACTGCATTTATTGCTGATGCTTGAGAAGCTGTTCTTTCTTTATAAATTGAACTGATAGAAAATTCAAAATCGTACAAGTTTACAACTAAATTATTTTGAAGTAAAAATTTTGCGTGCGATAAAATATAGAATGTGGGTAAGCTATCGCTTGTATTTGAACTTAACAATAAAGCCGAACTAGATAAATTAAGTTTGATGTTTTTGTTTATTTTCCAATTGTATTTAGCAGAAAATTCTAGCCCTTTTGTATCTACGGTTTTTACATTTTTTGCAAAAGCAAAATTCCCATTGCTATCTAGATTTTGGTTTCTAGGAATTTGACTATAAGGTGTTGTAATAAAGTCGATTACTTTTTCTTGATTGCGTATAAAACCAGTTACAGATATTTTTAAATTTTTTGTTTTGAAATCAACGCCTAATTCATAATTCCAAGACTTCTCAACAGTTAAATCTGGATTGCCAATGCTTCCACCTCTTACCAATGCTTTATTGTAATTATTATATCGTTCAGTAAAATCAGCGGCTCGTATTGCTCTTCCAATTCCGCCTCTTATCACAAATTTATTTTTTTCGAATGAAGTGTTTAATTGAGGGATGATTTCAGTGCCATAGTTTTGATCATTCACTAATCTAACTCCTGGATTAAGATTCAATGATTTAAATTTTATTGTTGCGGCTCCAAATACAGCACCATGGTTATTTTGGTGATTTCCTCTGTCATTTGAAACAATGCTTTTATGTTCTAAACTAGCACCATATTGTACGTTTAAAAACGGATTCAAAACAGTAGCATGTAGATAATTCAATGTGATTAAATTCGATGTATTATCATTAGCAATGGATGCATTGTTGTACAAATAGTTGTCATTGGTTTGTTTGTACACTACATCAAATTGATTGATTGATTTTACATTGGTTTGTTTTATTCTTACTTGATTCCAAATAGAATTTACTTTTTCTGTAGCGGTATCACTTTTAAATGTGGTGTAAAAATTTTGAGCTGCAAAATCCCTTAAGTCCAAACTACTTCTCCATAACAATTGCCATTTTTTAGATAATGGAATATTTGCACTTGCTGAAATGGTATTGTTATAAAAATAGCCACGATTGTTGGAACGTAATAATTGTCCACGGGTGTTGTTTGAAAGTAC
>VFKL01000136.1 GCA_009885535.1 Chitinophagaceae bacterium
ATCGTAATCATGCTCCACCCAGATTATCAATACACGCCAAAGCTGATTCATAGTATGGCGTTCTTAATTGCCAATGAGGTTTATCCTGTTGCTTTTGGCTCACGTATTTTAAGTAAAGGCGCGCTTAATGGTGGAATGCCCATGTATAAATATATTGCCAATCGAATTCTAACGTCATTCCAAAATATTTTACTAAATCAAAAACTGTCGGAATATCATACCGGTTATCGCGCTTTTTCTTCAAAAGTGCTTACCAGTATTTCATATAATTTAAACTCAGATGATTTTGTTTTCGACAATCAAATGATTGCTCAAATATTCGATAAGAATTTCGAAATTGGAGAAATTACTTGTCCTACAAAATATTTCCCAGAAGCATCTTCCATCAACCTAAAACGTAGTATTGTATATGGATTGGGCGTTTTGAAAGTTTGTTTTCAATATCGGTTACACAAATGGGGTATTGTTAAGCCAGCTTATTTAAGGTAACGGACTTCTTTTATAAAAGTAAAATCCATTTTTATTATAAAGGAATAGAGCATCTTTAATCTCTGATTCAAAATCGTTTTTGCCATTCACTTTGCAAGAGATATAGACGGGCTTATCAATTTTGCCTTTTAGCAACCAGGTTTCATCCGTGTAATTTTTATTGGCTTGAGGAGTAACCTCGCCGTAAAATAAATTCCCATAAGATTTATAATGGTAGGTTATTTTATAAGCATCTTCTTTACTATGGCTTTGCCAAAATTCAATATTTGCTCGTTGGCTAATCGATTCAATTCTATTTATAAAAAAGTACAACCCACTTTGAATAAAAAACAAACTGCCTAAAAAAAGCGCAACAAACCCATTTGTCATTTTTTGCTTTTTAAAATAATACAAACATGTAATTAAGCAAATCAATACCATTATTCCGGGTAGCATTTCAAGTCCTGTCCATGTTACATTCGCTTGAATGTTTTCTACCGCAAATGGATCCTTACTCAATAAGGGTTTTAAAAGCTCTTTATTCTTTCCAAAGAAAACCAAAGCAAATGGTGCAATCACAAAAGGAATTGATGAAATAATCAACAGGATTTTCGTGCGTAAATTAAATCCTGATTTTTGATTTTGAATGTTGTAAATGCTTAATGCCGCAATAAAACTCATTGGATAATAACACAAAGAAGAATAATGTACAATCTTAGTTTGTACAATCGAAAACAAAATCAACACTACCCAAAATAAAGTAACCATCCATTTTCTAAAATCTGTAAATTCATTTTTTTCTGCTGTTTTTTTCTTGAATAATCCATCTATAAAAAATGCAGATATAGGGAAGCATCCAAAAAAAAGCACTATAAAATGATAAAAAAAGAATCCGCCATGTCCGGCATCTTTTGTGGTTAATAGTTCCCACTGTCTGATGGTAAATTCTTTTATAAATTGATTGCCGTTTTGCACATAATCAATGGTTAGCCAAGTTCCTGTTGATACAATGGTGATTAAAATGAAAAGAATGATTTGTTTAAAACTAAAGAAGTTTTTAAAACGAGTGCTTGTAAAATATACAAATCCAGTTAAGCCAAGAATGATGATTGATGCTGGTCCTTTTGTTAAAATAGATAAGCCTGTTGAAATACCTGCAACCATTAGCCATTTAAAAGAAGCTACATTATTTAATTTGTTTTCTCTGGCTTTTATCAATCCAAACAAGGCCAATGCAATAAAAAAATTAAACCATGGATCGATGATTCCGGATTTGAAATATAAGTGAGGGAGAATTGTACATCCATAAGCTATTGCCCAGATTAAACCAAAGCGGTTGTTCTTCAGTCTACTGCCCGTGTAATATAATAATGGTAAAATGATAATTCCTAAAATAGCATTGGGTAATCGAGAAGAAAATTCATTTATACCAAAAATGTTCATACAAATGGCCTGAAGCCAAAAGAAAAAAGGAGGCTTTTCGGTAAACAATTCAAAGTTCATTTTGGGATGAAAATAATCGTTGGAAACCAGCATTTCTCTGGCTATTTCAGCAAAATTAATTTCGTCCCAATCGAATAAATGGGCGTTGCCTAAAAAAGGTAAAAAGCAAACAGCAGAAAATAAAACAAGAAAAAGCACATGTTTTATTGTAGTATTTTTTTGGCTTTCCATTAAATGACTTTATTTTAAATTAATTTCAAAGGTAAATGCAATAACTTTAATATTTTTTATAAAATCAACCCACTAACATTCAAATTATGCGTTTTTTAAAATCATCTCTGCTTTTATTATTTTGTATTTTTTCAACACATTCATTCTCGCAATCTAAATCCAAAAAACCAAACATCATTTATATTCTTGCCGATGATTTAGGTATTGGCGATGTAAGTTGTTATGGATCGGATAGTAATTACACGCCTATAATTGATAAATTGGCAAAGGGTGGTATTCGATTTAATAATGGCTATACTGCTCCATTGTGCGGACCATCTAGAGCTTTAATATTAACCGGTCGTTATGCATTTAGAACAGGTGCTGTTAATCAAGATATGTGCTTAAATGTTCTTCCAGAAAATGAAATATTAATTCCTAGTGTATTAAAAACGGCTGGTTATAAAACGTCAATGATTGGTAAATGGGGACAGCTTCCATTACAACCTACTGATTTTGGGTTTGATGATTATATTAGATTCAAAGGAAGTGGCATTTATTGGAAAAAAGGAAATTCTAAAGCAGAAATGTATACTGAAAATGGCGTTGATAAATCTTTGGGTGAAAATTATATGCCAGACTTAATGCATGATCACATGGTAAATTTTATTTCAAATAATAAGAATAAACCTTTTTTTCTATACTATTCTTTGGTACAAGTGCATGCGAAAATTCAACCTACACCCAATAGTAAACCAGGTAGTGATCTTTACGCGGATAATTTAGCTTACATGGATAAATTGGTTGGAAATCTTCTGAACCTTTTAGATAGTTTGAAATTAAGCGAAAATACTTTCATTTATTTCATGGGTGATAATGGCACCGCAAGTCAATATGCAGCTAGAGGTACGATTAAAGGAAAACCACTTTCAGGAAAAAAAGGTTCGATGTTGGAATGTGGTGCTTTAGTTCCAAATATTGCGTATTGGCCAGGTGTGATTGCTCCGGGTCAGGTAACCAATACATTAATGGATGCAAGTGATTTGTTGCCAACTTTTGCGGATATTGCTGGTGCCAAATTGCCCACAAAAAATGTTTTAGATGGTAGAAGTTTCTTGCCTCAATTGTTGGGTAAAAAAGGAAATCCCCGTGATTGGATTTTTATTGAATTAGGTAACAAATGGTATGTAAGAGATGCCAAATGGAAATTAAACAGGGCGAATGAATTATATGATATGAGCAATGCACCTTTTGATGAAAAATTAGTGTTAGCTTCTAGTGATAACGTTGAATCTGCGGCTGAAAGAAAAAAATTGACTGAAATTCTAGCTCAATTAAATCCAGGGGGAGGCATTTTAGATGAAGGTGATGGAAGCGGTAGACATGGCAATAAAAAAGACAAAAAAGAAAAGAAAGACAAGCCGGAGAAAAAGGAAAAGAAGGAAGATGAAGCAGAATAAATTACATTAACAACCTTTTTGTATACAAACGAATACCTTTGATGCAATGAAATTCTATTTTATGTACAAACTATTCTATAACTATGCAATTTTGTACGTTTTGTTTATTGCATCATCTCTAGTGGCATGTGGTCAAAGCAATGTAAAACAAACGAATAAAACACCCGATACACCTGGCTTTACAATCTTTAAATCACCTGATGAATGGAAGCAAATTCTAAACAAAGATCAGTTTGGTGTTTTAAGGAATAAAGAAACCGAAGCTCCTTACACTGGAAAATTATTGTACAACAAAGAGCAAGGGGTATACAAATGTGCGGGTTGTGGAAATGAATTATTTACAGACGACATGAAATTTGATTCGCACTGTGGTTGGCCAAGTTTTGATCAGGAATTAGCTGGTGGAAAAATAAAAAAAATAGAAGACAATTCCAATGGAATGAATCGTACCGAAATTGTATGTGCCAATTGTGGCGGGCATTTAGGTCATTTGTTTGATGATGGTCCAACGTCTACAGGTATGCGTTATTGTGTTAATTCCTTGTCGTTAAATTTTGAAAAGAAAACAAACATTGTTGCGCAAACAAATTATGATACCATTACTTTAGGTGGAGGTTGCTATTGGTGCGTAGAAGCCGTTTATGAAATGCTAGATGGTGTAAAATCGGTAGAGTCGGGGTTTTCAGGCGGAAAAGTAAATAACCCAAGTTATCGTGAGGTTTGCATGGGCACAACCGGACATGCTGAAGTAGTTGAAATTGTTTACGATAATAAGCAAACATCTCTTGATGAGATATTAAAAGTGTTTTTTACGGTTCATGACCCTACCACATTAAACAGACAAGGTGCTGATGTGGGGGAGCAATATCGATCAGTAATTTTATATCGAAATGCTGCTCAACAAAAAACGGCAGAAGAAATCATCAATCAACTCAATAAAGAAAAAGTGTACGACGAACCGGTAGTAACTGCTGTTCAGCCTTTTAAAGTTTTTTACAAAGCGGAAGATGATCATCAAGATTACTACAATGCCAATAAATCAAATGGGTATTGCAAAATGGTGATTCAGCCAAAAATTGAGAAGTTTGAAAAATTATTTAAAGATAGACTCAAGAAAAATAAATAGTAATATCAAATGATGAAGCGTATTTTACTTTTATTGTGTATTGTTTGCGCTTGTAGTATTGTGGCGATATCCCAAACGGTTAAACCAATTCGATTTTCATTTGAACCCACAATAAGTGGTTCGCCAATTATTTTAAATCAACATTATTTTTCTACCGAATTAAACGATAGCATTTCGATTTCTAAATTGAAATTTTATATTTCCAATATTGTATTGTTAAACAACGAAAAGGTTGTTTATAAAAATACTGGTGGGGTATATTTATTAAATGCGGAAGACAGTTTGAACCTTCAATTTGATATTCCTCCAAGCCTTCAATTTAATCGAATACAATATGGCATTGGGATTGATAGCATTACCAATACATCAGGTGCTTTAGATGGCGCGTTAGATCCGTTGATGGGTATGTATTGGACTTGGCAAAGTGGGTACATTAATTTTAAGTTGGAAGGTTTTGTTGGGAATTTGGAACAAGAAGACAAAAAGTTTGAATATCATTTAGGCGGGTATTCAGATAAAAATAATGCGTATCAATTGGTTGAATTTCCCGTTCAAGCTAATTCAGATATTCAATTTCAAATGCCTATTGATATAATATTTAAAAGTATTTTCTCTGAAAAAAAATACAATATAATGTCTCCAAGTGCTTCAGCTGTTTTGATTTCAAAAAAAATTTCTCAATCAATTCTTGTTAAATGAGTAAAAAGCATCTTGGTTTTATTTCCTTGTTTTTTTTATTGTTTACCATGGGTTTTGTGTTGATTGATTTACCTGTTTTTAAAGTGCCTATTGGGTGGCCTAAGCCTGTTTATGATTTTAAAAAAAACAATTTCTCCAATGATAAAATAATGTTGGGTAGGGTGTTATTTTATGATCCCATTTTATCAAAAGACAATTCGATTTCTTGCGCCAGTTGTCATTCACCTTATAATGCTTTTGCACATACCGATCATGCGTTAAGTCATGGAATAGGCGACAGTATTGGCTTTAGAAACGCACCAGCTTTAATTAATCTTGCTTGGCAAAAGTCATTTATGTGGGATGGCGCAATAGTTGATTTAGATGAACAGGCTGTTTTTCCGATTACACATCCGAAGGAAATGGGTGAAAGTTTAAATCTTGTCATTCAGAAAATCAATAATACTGAAAAGTATAAAAATTTAATTGCTTCCGCATATGGAACCGACAGCATAAATAAGAAACAATTACTTCAATCCATTTCTCAGTTTATTTTATCATTGGTGAGTGCAAATTCAAAGTACGATAGCGTTATGCAGCATAAGTTGTCTTTTACAACCCAGGAATTAAATGGCTATGAATTGTTTAAAAAGAATTGTTCCTCTTGTCATAAAGAACCGTTGTTTACCAATGGAAGTTTTAAAAATAATGGATTGAAATCGAGTTCAATTTTAAATGATTATGGCAGAATGCGCATTACTCAAAACAAAAAAGATTCATTACTTTTTAAAGTGCCAACCTTAAGAAATTTGTCTTACACTTATCCGTATATGCATGATGGAAGATTCACCAAATTATCGGAAGTGCTTCAGCATTATACATCTAATGTGGATGCGAACTCAAATATTTCAAAAGAGCTACAACAGCCAATAGCACTCACTCCGAATGAAAAAGTAGATTTAATTTCTTTCTTATTGACTTTAAATGATCGGTCATTTGTATTTAATCCAAATTATTCATTTATAAAATAACCCAATTGAAAAACTTATTTATAATTAGCTTTTTTTCTTTTTTAATAACATCTAAATTACTAGCACAAAATGATACTACAAGTCTGGGCTTTTCGTTAAAAAATGTAGATGGAAATATGGTTTCGTTGAATGATTTTCCCAAAGCAAAAGGGTTTATTATCATTTTCACTTGCAATCATTGTCCGTTCGCAAAACTATATCCCAAGCGATTAAATAAATTAAATAAGAAGTATCATCATAAAGGATTCCCTTTAATAGCAATAAGTTCAACCGACACAGTGTTGTATGCAGAAGACACTTATGACAACATGGTTATAAAAGCAAGTAAGGAAAAATTTAATTTCCCTTATTTATATGATAGCGCACAATCAGTAGCGAAATTGTTTAAAGCAGAAAGAACACCTCAGGCTTTTGTGCTTTTTAAAGAAAACAACAATTGGGTTATAAAGTACAATGGAGCCATTGATGATAATGGAGCGGAACCGAAAAAGGTAAAAGTGGATTATGTATCTGATGCGGTAGATGCGTTACTTAAAAATCAAAAGGTTATAATTACGGAAACAAAATCTATTGGATGTAAAATAATGTTTAGAAATCAGGTGAAATCATCAATGTAAAATCCCTTTTTTGAATAAATCATTTGATATTATTTTACCGTATTCATCAGCAAGTTTTTCCAAATTATTGGGGTTGAATGATTTTGTTTGTGCCGAATAAATTATTCCAAATTGAATTATAAATTATACCATGATTTTCTATTTTAATTCTGATCGTTGTGTCTTTATTGTTATCAATTGCAAGAATCAACACTTTTTTAAAATTAATTTTCTTCGATTTGTCAGACTGCCAAGATTTTGTAATTACTGATGATTAACAGTTTTATAATAATACCAATTACAAATACTTTTTAGTTATAAATTTTATAGTATAATGCGGATATGACAGCTGTTTTGGACAATTTCATTGGACCATTACAGATGTAAAATCGGTATAAAATGACAATACAAAAAAAATTAGGTTTTTGATTTTTTTTATAATTCCACTATGCATAAATCCAGTCTTTAATTTTATTTTCTAGTTTTGTTTTTAGCATCTTTGAGATATTTGAAAAAAAGCTGAAAGACCCGAATTTATTATTACTTGAAAATGAATTTGATTTGCCATCAGTTTTTGATTCTAATAATGTAGCCATAACCTGTTTTAATATATTTGATGGGGTAACACTGGTTTTTAAATCTTGCCAATTGTGATGCATTTCTTTTTCAATGTTGTTGATTTCTAGTTGCAATCTGCTTTTCTCCAACTTAAGTTCTGTTATATTTTTAAATGTAGGCATTTGAATAATTTTATTTTTTATAAAATTTATACCAGATTTAATTATAAATTAGTCCATAATTATCTAGTATAATGCCGATATAATAGTTGTTTGGGACAATTTCATTGGACCATTACAGATATCCAATCGGTATTATTAAAAAAAAATTGGGTAATACTTTTATGAATTTAAAAGTCAATTACCCAATTAAAAACTGAATTGACTTTATTCAGAATCTTTAAAAAGTTCATGCAATATTGAATTCATAATCGGTATACGAATCAATTTATTTCTGAACTTCCAAATTATAATCCCAATTACGCCATAAAATCCAGCCACAATAAGTAATGCAAGGTATAATTCACCCACTATAAATTGCAGCATAACAGCCAAGGTTAAACCGAAAAAAAATGCGAACAGAAAAAAAATCATTGAAATAAAAACTAAACTAATTCCATTACTCACAATTTTTGAAGTTTTTTCAGCTGCTTCTAATTTTATTAATGAAACGTGGTGTTTTAAAAATAATCTCGTGTTTTTTGCGAGATCTTCTATTTTTTCCATTGATTTTTCCATTGATTATTTTATTATATGTAATCATTTACAGAACCAGCAACTCCATCCATTTTTTCTTTTACGTTGTTTTTAAATCCTTGAACCGTTTCTTTAATTTTTGTTACTGATTTCGTTAGATCTTCAGATAGTTTTGTTCCAGAGTCTTTGATTTTTTTTCTAGTGTCTACGCCTTTGTTTGGTGCGAATAAAATTCCAAGTACAGTACCTACTGCAAGTCCAATGCCCAATGAGATTAGCACTTTGTTGTTCTTTTCCATGATTAAAATTTTAAAATGTGAATGAATTTAAATTCCAATTGATAAATTCTATTGAGCTAAAATAAATGCTATTTTAGCATTACAAAATGAGGATAATCAATTTCATGAATGATTTAAATTACTTCTGAGTCAACGGTGATTTGTTTATAAATTATCTCAGCATCTGTTAAATGGCATAGTTCGGTTCCTGGATTTAAGGTGGCAGCTGTACCGCATGAAACACCGTATTTTGCAGCACTTAGCAGATCTTCTCCCATTGATAATTTATGTACAATTCCAGCAAGCATACTATCGCCTGCTCCAACAGTACTCATTGCGTTTACTTTTGGCGGTACAATATTGTACGCGTTTTCTTTTGTAATTAACATCGCACCTTTTGCACCTAATGAAACACAAATCGCTTCGCATTTTCCCCTTGCAATAATTTGTTTAGTAACTTTTGGTATTTCTTGAATTGAAATTTCGTTTAAACCTGCAATGTAAGCGAGTTCGTTTAGGTTGGGTTTTATTAAAAATACATTTTCTTTTAAACATTTTTTTAATGAATCACCAGAGGTATCTACTATAAATTTCGCTTTTTTGTTTTGCGCAATTTTTGCAATTTTTTGAATAAAATCATCGTCAATACCTATTGGCATACTTCCACTTACAATTAAATAATCTACATTTTCTAATTGTTCAATTGTTTTCATTAAAATCAATGCTTCTTTATCATGAATTTTAGGACCTGGCATTCCAAATCGATATTGCAAATTGTTTTTTTGATCAAAAACTATAAAGTTTTCTCTGGTATTGTTTTTGATTTCAATAGCTATTTTTTCGATTTTTTCTATTTTAATTAATTGTGTGAAAAATTTTCCGGAATATCCTCCTTCAAAATAAATGGTGGTTGCTTTATTATTTAGTCGCTGCAAAACCCTTGAAATATTAACACCTCCGCCACCTGGTTCAAATTTCGGGTTGTTACATTTTAATTTTTTTTCTGGTTTCATTTCATCAACAACAGTGCTTTTATCAATTGCGGGGTTTAATGTAATGGTTACTATATGCTTCATTTGTAATTATTTAATTTAAACCCAGATTTTCAGTTGAAATCTATTACAAGAAAAAAATGCTGCAAATACAAGCGTTTGCTTGACTTTTTGACCTTACCATATTTCATGTGTATTTTATAGTTTGTTTTTGGTCACATGGTATAGCCTTAATTATCTTTTCCGTTTGGTTTGAGCTAATTCTTTTGGCTATTTCAATATGCTCTCGACCAAAAAATCGGCTCAAACACTCGTCTTTATTGCCTTTTTTCCTTTCATCACGATTCCAACTGCAAAATCCGGGTTAAACCGCTCCCACTAGCGATAAGGAAACAGCCATAAAAATCACGTGTAGATTTATTTGAAAAACTATAGTTTGTGTAGGTGACTTGCAATTCTTGCCAATACATCGTCAAATTCCGGTTGACCATTATAATAAAGCTTGGAAGTGGCATTGTACCTAGCTTTAAATGCTTCTCTGGTTGCTGCGTCGTTTAAAAGTAGGGCAGGGTGTTCGGCAACTGGAATATTTTTGTCTGCTCCTTTTATTCTTGCCGTTTTATGTGCTTCATACTCGGGAGTATTGGTAAAAGCAATTATTTCCTCATCCCCTAACAAGCAATACACATCGTAATACTGCCGCATAAAGTTCTTATTGTTAGATTCGTCTGGAGCGTTTCTGATTCGATACTTGCGAATAATCGTTTGAAGTTTTTCCACAAGCGTATACCCTGGGTGATAGCAAAGTACACCAGTTGCAGTATTGTTGATATACTGTGATTGCACGTTCATTAAAACAAGGTGTTCCCAAATCCATGATGAAATGTCTATTGGAGAATTAGGTATAATGGTGTCAAAACCTGCTTCTAATAAAATCCCCTCTTTTAAATCATCTAATGCAGGGGTATAACTCTCATAGTACAATCTAATGCCACCGCTTCTGTATTTATCCTTATCATCGAATGCATAATCCCTTTCGATGCGAACAATACCATCGATGGAAATCTTGGAGACTAATACATCGTAGAATTTTTTTCTAGCCTCCTTTATTTCTGATTTGTCTTCTTTTCCTTCAGTCAATAAACCAAAATTAGTTCGTACATGAATATCGATATCCTCCGAAAACCGATGTATGAGACCATGACCTTTTGATAATGACGTTCCTCCCTTTAATTCAAATTCAATTCCTTGCTGTTGTAAAGAATACAGCGCATGCATAATCCAATAATCCTTTTCAACCAATGTAATGTCTATTCCTTTTTTAGAGGAAACAATATTCAATAATTCTTTGAACTCAGGATCGTTATGAATGAAATCAGGCATGCTGTATTTTGTTTCGATAAATTGATTTAAGTAATTGCTTTGTTTTCCCAGAGCCATATTGCTGTGTTACGCTCATCAATTCATCACTGTCGAAGCTACTTAACTTTAGGGGTAAGCTTTTTATTGTTTGATTTTGATCTTCAGCTAACTCATCAAGATTATTGAGCAAATCTACAAGTAAGTAGGCTTTGGTTAATTGATTGGGGAATGATGATTTTATTTTGAATTCAAATGTTCTTCCGTTGATTTTAAATTCGCCTTTTCTTTTATGGTTATAAACCCAGGTCGTATTATAGAGTTGTGTGAGTCCCAAACCTAAAGTATTGTACACATTGGGCTTGACCATCAGAAAATCGCTGTCTTTTAAAAAACTTTCCACCCATACGGCATCATCAGGCGGCACTGATCCAAACTTCGAGAATTTGGGGGCGTAATATAAGCCTTGGCTAAGTTTTACAAGACTTCCATCCTTTGTCAGCATACCTAGATGACGATCAATGGCCGATGAGTAATACTCAAGGTCAGAACGCCGATATACCTGCCCGGGCTTAATATGTTGTTGTAATTTCTCCATGATAACTTATGTAAAAATAGCACTTAAATTCAGAACTGCATTAAAAAATTAGTAAAATTCATGCAAAACATCGCAATGATTTGATATTCAGATTTATAAATTAAATAATTGCCTAACTGAGTTAAACTATTAAATGCTATTACCCTGACAATCGCCATACCATCAGCGCACCGATTTAAACCTTTCACCATTCAGCAAGTTTTCACGCAAAGCTCGCAAAGAAGCAAAGAGCGCAAAGTGGAAAATGCTTCCAACCCCAAACCCCAAACCCCAAACCCCAAACATTCTAAATTACAAAGCTCGCAAAGCGGAAAATACTTCCAACCTTTTGAAAGCCCCCTTCCCCAACCCTTCCCCCGAAAGGTGAAGGGAGCTAAAGCATTCTAAGTTTTTTGAGCATCTAAAGATTCAATAAGTTTGAGAATTACAATATCGACCACTTTACCTTTTTCTAATTCCAAATTCAGTATCTAATTCCAATTATTTTCTATGCTTCCAACTTCCCCCTTGGGGGACTGAGGGGGCTAACCTTTTGAACATCAACTTCTCAAACCTCTCAAACCTCAAAAACCTCTTCCACCTCTTGACTTTCAAACTATTCCATATATTTGCCTTCAAAATAAAACCTTCTGCAACAACTTATACCATATATCAGTTTAATAGGCCTGTTTTTGCCGATGCTTATTTTGTTTTACAACAAAGGATTTAAAAGCATCAATAGGTTTCTGGCGGGATTCTTGTTTTTTTCTTCGTTGTATTTATTAGAATCATTTACTTTCTTTTACGCAGAATCAAAAAATTGGGTGGCGTTTTTTACCAATACGCATGCATTTTTTTATCTGATAGGTCCTTTTTCTTTTTTTTATGTGCGGGGTATGTTACGCGATGATAGTCATTTAGATAAAAAAGATTGGATTCATTTTCTGCCATTTATTGCTTTCTTTATTGGGTATGTACCTTACCTGTTTTCCAGTTGGAATTACAAATTAATGGTGGCAGACAATATCCAAAGTGAAACTTGGGATATGGCAAAGTTTCATTTGAATTTTATTATACCGCACAAGTTAGATCAGGCGTTGAATGTATTGCAGATTTATTTTTATTCGGCTTCTTTGTGGTATTTAATATGGAAGTACAAAAGAAGCAGCA
>VFKL01000168.1 GCA_009885535.1 Chitinophagaceae bacterium
AAATAAAAAAATGCCGATGGAATATTTTCCATCGGCATTTTTTATTTCTTCGTGATTTTCTTTATTTCTTTATCTAAATCTGATAAGTATTTCTTGTCTTGTTCTATTCTAAATAGCTCATATTCTTTGTGTGCTTTTTCTACTGCCTGTTGGTGCGATATTATACCTGCATTTGGCAATACTTCTAAACTATTACTATCTATAAATTTATTGATTCTTTCAAGCCAGTCATTCATATTCATTACTTGATTTCTTCTTGCTTGAAACTCAGCTAAATCCAAAAAAGCACTTACCAATAAATTCAAATCTCCAATTTCTTTTTCTGCTAAATAATTTTTAGCAATACTAATATCGCTTTTTAAGATTTTTCCATCAGGAGAGTTTTTCCAATTTGTTAAACCCATAAAATTTTTATCCTTATCGGCTCTGTTGTAAATAATTTCTGCTGCAGTATTGCCTGTTATGGCAAAGTGCAATTTGTTTTGCACCATTTTGTAAAACAGTTTTGTTTCCTCAGCATTTTTTGAATAATCGGCACTGCATTGTTCAAATATATCGCCTATTTTTTGGTAAAGTCTGCGTTCACTGTTTCGTATTTCACGTATACGTTCCAGTAATTCATCAAAGTAATCTTTGCCAAATGGTTTGCCATTTTTTAGCATTTCATCATTCAATACAAAGCCTTTGATAATAAATTCTTTTAGGGTATTGGTTGCCCAAATTCTAAACTGTGTGGCTTGTTTAGAATTTACTCGGTAACCTACAGCAATAATAGCATCGAGGTTGTAAAATTCAACGTTTCTTTTTACGCTTCTTGCACCTTCTTGTTGAACTGTTTCCAAAATGGAAATAGTTGCTTGTTGTTGCAATTCGCCAGTTTCAAAAATATTTGCCAAATGCTTGCTTATTGCAGGCACTTCTACACCAAACAGCTGCGCAATAGATTTTTGGCTCAACCAAAAACTTTCGTTTTGGTAAGTTATATTTATGTTTACATTGCCTAATTCTGTGCTGTATAGTATTATCTTATTTTCCATATTTATAGACTTTCCACAATTTTAATTTCTTTTTTGGCAAGGCCGAAATTGTCAGAACTATGATTTTTTTGATTGTTGAGATTGGGGTGATTTGAATTTTTTATTCGATGAACAGTCATTGCACAACCAATAATTTTAGAAATCAACTCAGAATATTTGTATTGTTCGTTTATCATAATAATCATTTAATCATAGAAATCATAGTACAGACACTTTCCACAATTTTAATTTCTTTTTTGGCAAGGCCGCAATTGTCAGAACTATAATTTTTTTGATTTTTGTGATTCAATTGATTTATATTTTTTATTCGTTAATCTCTTGAAATTCAAACTAGTTTCTCCAAAGTTAATGAGTAGACCTATTTCTAAATTGTAGGCCTCTAAATAATTAATAGCCTGAGCAAAATGAACATCCTCTAATTTAGTCTTCGCTTTTAATTCCACCGAAATAATTCCTTCTACCAAAAAATCAACTCGTCTCGTACCTATTTGTTCTTCACGGTAAAATATGGGCATTTCAAATTCTCTTTGAAATGACATTTTAGCCAAATTCATTTCAATTGCCAAGGCTCTCTGATAAATCACCTCCTGAAAACCATTTCCAAGTAGCTTATGAACAGTCATAGCACAACCAATAATTTTGGAAGTCATGTCAGAATATTTGTATTGTTCGTTTATCATAATAATCATTTAATTGTCTTAACTGTAGTTCATTTTATTTGTATGATTAAGCTGATTTAAACTTCATCCTTTAATCAAAGCAATCATATAAATCACAAAAATCATAGTACAGACAATTTTTACGGGACTTCTTTACTTTCAGATCGCACCATATTTCAATAAACTTTCGACCCAAAAAAAGGCAATAAAGAATCGTCTTTATTGCCTTTTTTTATTAGTATTATAACTCAAAATTCGAATTAAAAATTAACCGTAGTAACCGTACTTGATTTAACCGTCATTTCCATTTGCTGACCCATCATATCCATTGAGTTTGTTCCGTCTGTAGCATTGTTAGCTTTTGTAACAAGTCCTACATTGATATTTACAAGAATTTGTTCTGTAAACTTATTATTCATTGTAATGCTCATTGTCATGCCATTGGCTTCTTGTTCTTTTGTACCAGTAATTGTACCCGCTACATCAATTGTAGCCACATCTTGATCAATACTTTTTAAAGTGTATGTTTTTTTAGTAGTAATGCCTTTATTTAATGTTGACTCAGACCATGAATCGCCAATTTTTTTTCCTTCAGGTAATATAAAAAATGCTGCGTTAGCTGCACCATCTTCGTCTCCAGCACTAAACATTCCCATTCCTCCTGCTTCTTCTTCATCACCTTCTTTTTTCACTTTCGTTGTTTTGCCTGTTTTTTTGTCAAGAATATAGGTGTCTACTTTTTTTATTTTATCACCCATAGCTTTTCCCACTTCAGAATCTTTGTCCTCTGGTTTTTCTGAATCATAACTCATGTTTTGACCCATTCCATCCATATTCATCTTCATTTGTGCAATAGAAGAACTTAGGGTAAATGTTTCTGCATTTTCATCTACAACATTTAATTTAATGGTCGTATTGATGTCATTTTTCATAGCGCCCATTTGCATTTCGGTTTCGCTATTTACCACTGAATTTAAGGTAATGGTTTGACCTTTTTTTAATTTGATTCCGTTTGAATTTTGGGCAAATGAAGTTCCACAATAAAACAAAAAGGCAATCGATAATATTTTTTTCATGTTTTAAAATTTTCGGTAAAGATAAAAAAAATAGGCTATCAATACTGATAGCCTATAATAAATTAAATGACGGTTATTTATCCGATAACTGTTACATTAACAGCGTTCATTCCTTTTTTGCCATTTTGCAATTCGAATTCAACTTTATCGCCTTCTTTAATCTCGTTGATTAAACCACTTACGTGTACAAAGGTTTCCTTGTCTGAATCGTCATGTCTGATAAAACCGAATCCTTTTTCTGCATTGAAAAACTTTACGGTTCCTTGATTTTTTGTGTCCATTTTAATTTGTATTGTATTTTAATAAAGCGTGAAGATACTTTATTTATTTGGAAAAATGAAATTGTTTACATATTTATTATTGATATATTTAAAATCTACTAATATTTAAGCTTCATTTACATAACTGCTAACTGGTTCACAAGTGCATATCAAATTCCTATCACCAAAAGTATTGTTCACCCTTTTTACCGATGGCCAAAACTTATTTTGCTTTACATTTTCAATTGGAAACACGGCCTGCTGACGTGAATATTGATGATTCCATTCTCCTTCAATTACCTCAAATTGAGTATGTGGCGCATTCTTTAAAGGGTTGTCTATTTTGTCGGAAATACCATCTTCAATTGATTTAATCTCCGCACGAATTTCAATTAATGCATCACATAAACGATCCAATTCTGCTTTGTCTTCACTTTCGGTTGGTTCAATCATTATGGTTCCGGCTACCGGAAAACTCATTGTTGGCGCATGGAAATTATAATCCATCAATCGCTTTGCCACATCCTCTGCTTCAATTCCTGCAGTATTTTTAAATGGTCTTAAATCCACTATAAACTCATGTGCACAAGTTCCATTTTTGCCAGTATATAAAATGGAATAATCATTTTCCAATCGGCTCTTCATATAATTTGCGTTCAATATCGCAATTTCTGTGCTTTTTTTAATTCCTTCTGCGCCCAACATTTTAATATAAGCATAACTTATTAGTAAAATACTAGCACTTCCATAAGGAGCGGCACTCACGGCAGGAATAGCCGTTGCACTATTTTTTAAACTAAAATGTCCTGGTAAATAAGGGGCTAATTTTTCGTTGACACAAATTGGTCCCATTCCAGGTCCACCACCGCCATGTGGGATGGCAAAAGTTTTATGCAAGTTTAAATGACAAACATCCGCACCAATATTTCCAGGAGACGTAAGTCCAACCTGAGCATTCATATTGGCGCCATCCATATACACCAATCCACCCAATTCATGAATTAGGTTACATATTTCAATCACGTTTTCTTCAAATACACCATGTGTACTTGGATAGGTAATCATTAAGCCTCCTAAATTATCTTTATGTTTTTCAGCATGCATTCTTAAATCATCCATGTCAATATTTCCGTGGTCATCGCATTTGGTTACCACTACTTTAAATCCAGCCATAACTGCTGATGCAGGATTTGTACCATGTGCTGAAATAGGAATCAAAATAATGTTTCTATGTGATTCATTTCTATGTTCATGATAAGCACGAATGGTTAATAATCCTGTGTATTCGCCCTGTGCGCCACTATTGGGTTGTAAAGATGTTGCTGTGAATCCAGTAATATTATTCAACCAGGTTTGTAATTCGCTAATAATTTGTTGATATCCTTCCCATTGGTTTGATGGAGCAAATGGATGTATGCCGCCAAATTCTGGCCAACTTACCGGAATTAATTCTGTAGCCGCATTCAACTTCATGGTGCAACTTCCTAAAGAAATCATCGAAGTGTTTAAACTCAAATCTTTGTTTTCAAGACTTTTTAAATAGCGCATCATTTGCGTTTCGCTGCGATATGTATTAAACACAGGGTGCGTTAAAAATTCGGATGTTCGAGTAAGTTCACTTGGGATATTTGTTAGCAATTCAATGTTATCCAACTTTTCATTGTCAATGGTATTGCTTGTCAAGGTTGAAAAAACGGCTATTATTTCCTGAACATCTTTTATACTGGTTGTTTCATCAAGCGAAATATTTACTTTGTTCGCATGATACCCAAAGTTGATTCCTTTACTTTCTGCTATTTCTTTTAATTTTTCTACTTGGTCAACATTGATTTGAAGGGTATCAAAATAATGTGTGTTTTCATTTTTAAAGCCCAATTTGCTTAAAGAATTACTAAGCATATTTGCCAATAAACTCGTGCGCTTCGCAATGTTTTTCAATCCGCTTGCGCCATGATAAACAGCGTAAAATGCAGCAATGTTTGCCAAGAGCGCTTGTGCGGTGCAAATATTACTTGTTGCTTTCTCTCTTCTAATGTGTTGTTCGCGTGTTTGTAATGCCATTCTTAAACATCTATTGCCATTTGCGTCAACACTTACGCCTATGATTCTTCCAGGAAGATTTCTTTTAAATGCTTCTTTCGTTGCAAAGAATGCAGCATGTGGTCCACCAAAACCCATAGGTACGCCAAATCGTTGTGAGTTTCCAATGGCAATATCTGCGCCCAATTCACCTGGAGGAGTTAATAAACATAAAGCAAGCAAATCTGTTGCCATGATGACTTGTGCATCTTGGCCATGTGCTTTTTCAATAAAGGAACGGTAATCTTCAATTTGTCCATTTTTATTGGGATATTGAACAATAGCTCCAAAATAAGTTTGGTCTAATTCTACTGTTTTGTAATCACCAAAAACCAACTCTACTTGTATTGGCTTTGATCTTGTTTTTAAAACTTCTTTCGTTTGTTCTGAAATATTTTCATCTATAAAAAAGTTTGGCGAAACAATATTATCAGTATGTTTATTCTTATGATTAAACAACATCGCCATTCCTTCTGCAGCCGCTGTTCCTTCATCGAGTAAACTTGCATTTGCAATAGGTAAACCGGTTAAATCGCTAATCATGGTTTGATAGTTCAAAAGGCTTTCCAATCTGCCTTGTGCTATTTCTGCTTGGTAAGGCGTGTATTGTGTGTACCATCCTGGATTTTCAAATACATTACGTAAAATCACACTCGGCATTATGGTATTGTAGTATCCTTTACCAATATAGGATTTGTATACTTTGTTTTTTTGAGCAATGGTTTTTAGCGTGGTTAAATATTCGTATTCACTCATGCTATTACCAGTTTGCAATGGTTGCTTTAACCGAATAGATGCTGGGATGGTTTTTTCTATCAATTCATCAACGCTGTGCATTTTTATCTGTTTCAACATTTCTGCAATTTCAATTGGGGTTGGTCCAATGTGGCGACCAATAAACTCAGCTTGTTGTTGTTCAAATAAATTCATGATATAAATTTTTTAGAAGGATAAAAAAGGCATTTTGCATTTTAATGCGCAAATTTACAAGATGTAAACCAAACTTTGATGATAATAGATTCTAAGTTTTAACTTGTGGAAAATAATTGAAAATAAAAACTTATTGCTTAAACAAATGAGTAAATATGTAATTAAAAACTGGCAAAAAAAGTCAGAAGAGCACCAGAAAATCTATAAACAATATTTGCAAAAAGCAGATAAGAAAGCTTTTTTAAAAGTTTTGCCCGAAATTCATGAAGCAGTAGTAAGCAATATAAACTGCTTGGATTGTGCGGCTTGTTGTAAAAATTATTCACCTCGATTTAAAGTGCCAGACATTAAAAGAATTTCCAAGCATTTGTCGATGAAAGAAAGTGCTTTTATTGATAAATATTTAAATTTAGATGAAGAGGGTGATTATGTGGTGAATTCAAAACCTTGCCCATTTTTAAATGTGGATAATTATTGCAGCATTTATGAAAAACGTCCATCTGATTGTGCTCGATTTCCATATACAGACGAAGATGTATTATTAAAGCGCCCGGTTTTAACTTTAAAGAATTCAACATTTTGTCCGATAGTACATTTTGTGTTGGAAGAAATGATTCAAAAAGCGCCCAAATAATGTGAAGATTAGTATTCCATTTTTCTTAAATTGGGTGCTTTTATCCAAGTGGCTATTACAACACCGATGGTCATGACGCCACCGAAAACAACGGATGGAACGATGCCCATAATTTTAGCCATAACACCACTTTCAAATTGACCCAATTCGTTTGAAGAATTGATAAACATGCTGTTCACCGACATCACGCGGCCTCGAAGTTCGTCGGGTGTTTTTAATTGTAGGATTGTACCTCTTACAACAACGCTAACGCCATCTAAACAACCACTTAACATTAACGCTAAGAAAGAAATCCAAAAAGTAGTGGACAAGGCAAATACAATGATGCAGAAGCCAAATCCGGCAATCGAAAAGAATAAGAATTTTCCTTGTTTGCGTTTTAATGGAAAAAAAGTAAGTGCACTAACGGTGATGATTGCCCCAATATCTGTAGCGGCATTTAACCAGCCAAAACCATGAGGTCCAACTTGTAGAATATCTTTGGCAAAAACAGGTACCATTGCTGCAGCTCCACCAAATAGAACAGCAAATAAATCAAGCGACAACGCGCCTAAGATTTCTTTAGATTTGAACACATAATGAACGCCTTCTTTTACACTTTGCCAAGTACTTAAAGCAGATTGTGCATTAATCGCTTTTGGTCTTAAATTTCTTAATAATAAATAACCTGAAATGACAAACATCAATACTACAATAAAAGTAAAATGAATGCCTATTATAGCAATTAAAAAACCGCCTACAGCATGTCCCAAAATAGAACCGGTAAGCCAGGTAGCCGAACTAATCGTAGTTGCAGAAGGGAGTAGGTTTTTAGGTACAACTTTAGATATAAGTGAAGAAAAGGTTGGTCCAGAAAAAGCACGTATGACTCCAGTACATCCGATGACAACAAATACACAACTCGCAGTTACCCACGGATGCAGCGTGTTAATAGATTTGTCTGACAAAAAAAACAATAAAAATATACAACCCATATAAAACAAAATACATTTTAAAAGTAGTTTTCTGTTTTCATTTCGATCGATATAATGTCCAGCATAAAGGGCAAATGAAAGTGCGGCAATGACTTCAGATAATCCAACCAAGCCCAATGCAAGTACGTTTTTTGTAAGGGTGTAAATCCACCAGCCAATGATGGTGCTCGTCATCCTTAAACCCATGATGAATAAAAAACGCCCAGTAATAAAATATTGAAATTCTTTTATTTTAAACGCTTCAGTAGGGCTGATATTTTGTCTTGTGTTGTTCAAATCGTTTTATATCAAGCTAAAGTAATATAATGTTGTCCATTTTCATAATTATTTTCTAGCACATCTAAGATTGCTTTTAAATGAGATTCATTGTTTATAAAATCTGCATGGGTTACATCTATAAAAACGGTTTTTATGTTGTGTTGCTTGATGTATTGGGTATAGTTTTCTTGAATAGAAAATAAATAATCATCCGAAATGCCTTGTTCAAAAGAGCGGTTACGTTTTTTTATATTTTGTTGCAGTTTTGAAACTGGGCTATGCAAATAAATCAACAAATCGGGTTGAATGATTTGAGGGTTTATTATGTCAAATAGTTTTTTATAAAGCCTGAATTCTTCGGATTGGAGGTTGACTTTTGCAAAAAGTAAACATTTTGTAAAAAGGTAATCAGAGATGGTTAGTTTATGAAAAATATCTCTGGTTGTCAACAATTCTTTGAGTTGTTTATATCGCTCAGCCAAAAAAAACAATTCAAGCGGAAAGGCATGCTGTTCGGGGTTTTGGTAGAATTTCGGTAAAAATGGGTTTTCTGCAAATTCTTCTAAAATCAATCTGGCATTAAGCTTTTCGCTAAGCAAATTGGCTAACGTAGTTTTTCCTGCACCGATATTTCCTTCAATCGTAATAAAATTGTAATTCATTCTAACTGCAAATTAAAGACAAAGGAAATTTATATGATGTCTTTTTTTTGCACATCTAAACTATCTGGACAAATTTCGAGTAATTCTTGTGTTGTTTTTAAAAGAATAGGGTGTATATAACTTGTTGCAATTTCGTTTAAAGGGATAAGTACAAATTTTCTTTCTTGCAAAAGCGGGTGGGGGATAATTAATTCGGGAAGATTAATGATATCATGGTTAAAAAATAAAATATCTATATCTATTTCTCTTGGTGCATTTTTTTCAGTTCTAATTCGGCCCATATCTTCTTCAATTGTTAATATGGTTTCCATTGTTTTTGCAGCCGAAAAAGCAGTTTGCACAATGATGACTTGATTTAAAAAATCGGGTTGATTGGTATTTCCCCAAGCTGCAGTAGCGTAAAACGATGATGCTTTTATTATTTCTCCAATTTGAGTTTCTATGTACTTTCTAGCAATGGATAATTGCTGTGCTGGATTTTTTAAATTACTTCCTAATAAAAGATAGATGGTGTTCAAGATGATTTTTTATTGCGAAATTAAGGAAAGGAGGTGTAAAGAGGTTCAAGTAGGGGTTGAAGATTTTCAACCCTTACAAGAGGTTGGGGATTTCGTTCCGGTTTGAGAAGTATGGAACTTAAAAAATCATTTTCAAAATCTAAACCTTTCGGTTGGAAACCGTAATGCAATAAATGAAATCCAAGAGGTTTGAGATGTTTGAGAGGTTTGTGAGGTTGGGGATTTCGTTCCGGTTTGAGAAGTGTAGACGTTAAAAAGTTAATTTCAAAAACTAAATCTTCCGGTTGGAAACCTTAATTCTTTTACTGACACCGGTTAGGAAACCGGCGCCAATATGGGAAACTGGCGTCAATAACCTTTTAAACAAATTCAACGTATTGAACTTCCTAAACTCCCTAAACTTCTCAAATCACACAAACCTCCCAAACCTCCCAAACTTCACAAACCTCCCAAACTTCACAAACCTCATAAACCTCTTGTAAGGGTTGAAAATCTTCAACCCCTACAATATTTATTTGCAATACAAACCTTTGTATTTATCTTGCTAAAAATCAAAAATAAAATATGAAGCATTTGTCATTGACTTTAAACATTGTGTTATTATTGGCTGTAGGAATTTTATATTATTTGCATTTTTCCGAAGCAAAACCAAATGAAAAAAAGAAAAAAAATCAAATTACTCAATTGTCAAAAGCAAATGGTAATGCGCCTTTGATTGGATATATAGATCTAGATACACTAAACGAACATATTTCATTTATAAAAAACAACAGAAAATTACTTGAAGGTGAACAAATTGCCATTGAAAAAGAATGGGAAAATGCATACAGAAACTTACAAGCGCAAAAAGATAATTTTCTAAAAAGAGGGAATTCAAT
>VFKL01000042.1 GCA_009885535.1 Chitinophagaceae bacterium
AACAGGTCGCTCCTATGGAGCTTATATGATGTTAGTTTTATTTTATGAACAGGTCGCTCCTATGGAGCTTATATGATGTTAGTTTTATTTTATGAACAGGTCGCTCCTATGGAGCTAATGTGATGTACTTAATTTACAATCGTCTACCATTAGTTGGATGGTGACGTTTCCATTCCATTCGTTTTCTTCGAGTGAGAAAATAAGATCAACGGGTTGTTTGGATTGAAGCAATTCCAATTTTTCTGGCATGTTAAAACCAATGCCGTTTTGAGAAACATTATTTTGCTTAACATTAAATTTTACATGTTGTTCTTTTAGCAGTTTTGAATAACCGCCATCAACCACATTTTTTGCAATAAGAACGGGGCGCATGTTTTCGGGGCCAAAGGGTTCCATTTGGCTAATGATGTTAAAAAGGGTTTGGTTGATTTCAGAAAATTGAATTTCCGAATCAATGACGATTTCAGGTACTAAAGATTCAGGTTTTATGGTTGCCGCTACCACTTCTTCGAATTTGTTTTTGAACGCTTCTACATTTTCGGGCAACATCGAAAGTCCGGCTGCCGCAAAATGACCACCAAAAACAAGTAAATGTTCTTTGCAAGCATATATGGCTTCATGTAAATTGAATCCTTTTACACTACGCGCACTTCCGGTTACAATACCATCACTTAAAGTAAGCACAATGGTTGGTTTGTAATGATGTTCGATGATGCGTGATGCTACAATGCCTACCACGCCTTTATGCCAATGTTCTCTATAAATGACACAACTTTTTTTATTTTTAAATGAAATGTCTTCCTGTAAAATTTCCAATGCTTCTTGTGTAATGGAGGAATCGGTTTCTTTTCGTTCTTTATTATCGGATTGAAGCATTTCACCAAGCTTAATGGCTTCCGTTTCGTTTTGTTCAATAAATAATTGCACCGCTTTTTTTGCATCATCCATCCTTCCGGCAGCATTTACCCTTGGAGCTATTATAAACACCACATTAGTAATGGTTAATTTTTTTTGAATGGCCCCTAATTTAATTATGGTACTTATTCCCAAAGAAGGATTGGTGTTTATTTTATGTAAACCGTGATATGCCAAAATTCTGTTTTCGTCAGTAATTGGAACGATATCTGCTGCTATGGCTACCGCCACTAAATCTAAATATCTTAAATAATAATCGGGCTCTTTTTTAAAATGCGCAGTCAACGCCATCATGAACTTAAATCCAACACCACAACCACAAAGCTCCTTATAGGGATAATTACAATCAATTTGTTTGGGATTTAAAATAGCACTAGCATTAGGAAGCACATTCCCTGGTAAATGATGATCGCAAATTATAAAATCAATCCCTAGCGACTTTGCGTATTGTATAAGGTCAACTGATTTGATGCCACAATCCAAACAAACAATTAATTTAAAACCATTTGCACTTGCAAAATCAATACCTGCTTTGCTTACACCATATCCTTCTCTATAACGATGCGGAATATAATAATCTAAAAATTTGGGGTTGTAAATGCTGCATAAAAATTGATAAAATGAAGCAACAGCTGTTGTGCCATCAACATCATAATCGCCAAATACAAGTATTTTTTCGTTTTTTAAAATGGCCAATTCCACACGGGCCACAGCTTTTCTCATATCCTTCATCAACCAAGGATCGTGAAGTTTATTTAAATCAGGACGAAAATAATTCTTTGCGTCTTCAAAATTGGTAATGCCACGTTGCACAAGCATAGCACAAACCGTTTCGTTTATCTTTAAAGATTCTCTTAGCAATTTTGTAGCCGTTTCCTCTTTTTGCAGTATGTTCCATTTCTTTTCCAAGCTTAATAATTTCTGTCTGTTGTATATCTTACCAATGACTCCAATTCATCGCGCACGGGAGTTTTATTAAATTGATGCAATAAAGAAAGCGCCTCATCTCTGTACACAATCATTTTTTTTGTAGCATAATCAATACCTCCGGCTTCAATCACTTGTTCGATTACAAAGTTAATTTGTGTTTGGTTTTTGTGCTTGTTTTTTAAGATGTATATTAACTGTTTTTTAATGATTTTATCCACTTTATTTAAAGTGTAAATCAACGGCAAGGTGAGTTTTTTTTCTCTAATATCATTGCCTGTTGGCTTGCCTACTTTTTCTGTGCCATAATCAAATAAATCGTCTTTGATTTGAAACGCTATGCCCACTTTTTCTCCAAAATTGCGCATAATTTCAGTAGTTTCCATGTTTTGAGTGGTGGTATATGTACCTACAGCACAAGCAGAAGCGAGCAATGACGCGGTTTTGTTGGTTATGATTTCAAAATAAATAGCTTCATCGAGATTTAATTTTCTCGATTTTTCCAATTGTAATAATTCGCCTTCACTCATTTTTCTTACTGCATCGGATAAAATTTCCAAATGTTGAAAATCTTTATTTTCTGTAGATAATAGCAATCCTTTAGATAAAAGATAATCACCCACCAATACAGCAATTTTGTTTTTCCAAATGGCATTGATTGAAAAAAAACCCCTGCGTTCCAAAGATTCATCCACTACATCATCGTGCACGAGTGTTGCGGTATGAAGCAACTCTACCAAAGATGCGGCACGGTAAGTGCTTTCGTTAATTGGGGCGTGAAGTTTTGCACTTAAAAAAACAAACATAGGCCTGAGCTGTTTGCCCTTTCTGCGAATGATATACTGCATTATTCTATCCAATAATGCAACTTTACTCTTGGCAGCTTCAGCAAATTTTTTTTCAAAAATGCTTAATTCTTCATTTATGGTATGGGCTGAAAATTTCATTTATATATTTAGCAAGATAGTAAAGGCAAAGTCGACTTCAAATTAAATTTTATAAAAAAGTAAAAAATAAAAAATCAAAATTCAAAAGTGAAAATGCTTGTCCGCAGTGGCGGATGAAAAGTAAAAAGTGGAACGTGAAAAAAGGGGATAAACAATTTTGATTTTTTGATTTTACATTTTAAATTGTATATTATCTCAAATAAAGCGCGCAAAAAGCTCATTTTTTAAATTAATTTGTACTTAATTAAAAATAAATATTGTTTTTTTTGGTAATTGGGTGTTACTTGAATAAATTTGCCCACATAAATTAGTAAATTAAGAAAACGAACAATAATTTTAAAGTTATGCAAACAAAAAAGTACACATTATTATTGACAATGTTCATCCTATTTATGGGATCCGCATTTGCTCAAAAGTCAACAGCAGTTTATGATGTATACGACACAGTAGTTGTAACCCGTAAGGGAATGCCTCAGCAAAACGAGTTCTGGAACAACAACTACAATTACCCTTCTAAACCACGCAACATGTGGGAAGTTGGTGTATCTGGCGGTCTATTTAATATTTTTGGAGATGTTGCCAGCATCACACCAACTATGGGTTTTTCTGCTCATGTAAGAAAATCTTTAGGTCATTTATTCTCTGTAAGGATGCAATATGTTTATGGAACTGCTAAAGGATTAAATTGGAAAGCAGCTGGAAATTTTGCCAATAACGAACCATTAAGTCAATATTACAGCGCACCAACTTCATTTGGAACTACAACAATTCCTGGTCGTGCGGCTGAAGTAGTTTATTACAACTACAAAAACAGAACCCAAGATTTGAGTTTACAACTATTAATGGCTGTAAACAATATCAATTTCTACAAACAAAAATCAAATTGGAATATTTACATCGGTGGCGGTTTTGGTGCAACTGCATACGAAACTAAAACCAATGCTAGAAACGAATCAACTGGTATTACGTACAGTGCATTGTACACTGATTTATATAACAACACTGATTTTAAATATAAGAACAGAAGAGATATCCTAAAGAAGCTAAAAGCAGGAATGGATAAAACTTACGAAGAAGCAGCTGAAAATCATGGCGAACGTAAACCAAAAATCGGCAGCCAGACTTTAGATTTTTCTGCAACTGGAATCATTGGAATCAGCTATAGACTCGCAAAGCGTATCAACATTTCATTAGAAGATCGTCAAACATTTGTAAAAGATGATTTGATGGATGGCCAACAATGGCAAGAGCATCCTTATGGAGACGGTGTATTAACTACAGGATTTGATTCTTACAATTATTTATCACTTGGTTTGAACTTCAATTTGGGTTCAAAATCAGTTGAGCCATTATGGTGGTTAAATCCACTTGATTATGTGTACAGCGAATTAAACAAACCAAAGCACCAACAAATACCAAAACCAACATACGAAGATGCTGATGCTGATGGTGTAATTGATCAATTGGATCGTGAGCCAAACACACCATCTGGTGTAGGTGTAGATACACATGGTGTTACAAGAGATTCTGATGGTGATGGCGTTCCTGATAATATCGATAAGCAATTGGTTACTCCAACAGAGTGTCAACCAGTTGATGCTGATGGTGTTGGCAAATGTCCAGAACCAGAGTGTTGCAAAAATCCTCCAGCTCCTTTAGCTCCAGAATGTCCTGCTGATTATCCTAGCTTAACATTCAAACCAAAAACAACTGGAATTGGTGCAGATTTAAAATCATTAATGGTAAATGTTGCAACAAAATTAAAAGCAAATCCTAAATGTAACATTACAATAAACGGATACCCAGAAGCCTCTAAAGCCGCTCAAGCAGTATGCCAAAAAAGAGTAGATGCTGTTAAAATGTATCTTGTTCAAAAAGAAGGTATTAGTGCAGATAGAATTACTACAAATTGCGAAATTGGTGGTGGTGATAAAGATACAATCGATATCAAATCGAACTAAGAATTTCAAACATTTAATAAATGAACCGCTCCTAGTTTAGGGGCGGTTTTTTTGTAGCCCCCATCCCCAACCCTTCCCCCAAGGGTGAAGGGAGCATGTGAAGTATAACAGGGGAACCCTTACGTTCAATAGGTTCAATAGGTTAACAAACAACAACAAACAACAAACAACAAACAACAAATTGACACAAAGGCTCGAAGGCACAAAGTTATACCGAAGTGACATCTGTAATGGTTCAATGAAGTTGTCCCAAATAGCTGTCATGTCGGCATCATATCAAAAAATAAAACTAAAAAGGAATTATAATTTGTATTACACATTGATGCGAAAACTTTTAATACAATAAGTAAACTTCAATACTCAAGTGATGAATTGTAGGATTAAACTTGGCTTTGAAGGAAATATTTTATATTTATAATTATTGTTGTCCGAGATAATCTAAAAATAGTACAATCTATCCTTTAAAAGCGTTGCTACTGCTTAAAAATTAAATGTTGGGGCAAAATGGGGGGTGCTATTTTTGT
>VFKL01000114.1 GCA_009885535.1 Chitinophagaceae bacterium
ATCTCTAAGTCTATCTCTTAAATCTAAAGGTTTATTACTTCCAACAACATTTCCAATAATATTTGTACATGTTATGTCAAATGCGGATACTTTGGTGCCAGAAATATTTAACGTTTCGAAAATGCTACATACTTGGCTTAAATCATATGTGTTTTCGATTTCAATAACTGCCAAACTAGATGCTGATACGGAATTCAAATATAAACTTAGTTGTTGAATGCGTTTTGAAATATCACCTGGTGTTGGACCAGGGTAATGCGCAGGATTCGGTAATTCACCAATAAAAAATGTAGGGTTAGTGAACCACAAAGGAAACTTACCATCGGCAATCCAGCTGCTTAATGTAGAAAATTTACCTCCATTTTCAATATCAGCCGTTTTAACAGAACCAAATGGGCTATCAATACCTTTAAAATCCATTGTTAAATCTAAGTAATAAACTCTTGCATGTTTATTAGAAGCAAGACCATAAGTAACTCCTCCTATTGCCATAAGTATTGATTCAGTTCTTTGTCTACCATCTAAGATACCTTCAAAATTATTGGGATTGTTTGTGAAAACGGGCCTATTATAAGGTATAGTTTCAATTTCCCAAGCATCACTTGTTTTAATTTTTTTTATTCCTCCTTGTGGTGCTAATTTGAAGTAGTTTTCAAACAAGTCATTGTATTTATTTGGAACATTCCATAAAACAATCGCGCCAAGAGGAATTCCAGTTCTGATTGATTCCAATAGATCCAGGATTTGGCCAGGCGACCAAACATATTCTCTCTGAAAAATAGGAATTCTAATTTCATTTGATTTGATTTTCTCAATAAGTCTTAAAAGACTTGTCTGTGTTACTGAAGCCATATTTTCAATTTTTATTTATTAATTATTTCATCTTTTCGTTTTCTGCTAACTCCCTTATACCCGCAGTTAATTTCTCTTATCTACACATTTCCCATCATTTAAATCTAGATAGGCGTTGTTCAATGCAAAATTCATTTCGGTTATTTATTTATTTTTAATCGATCAAATGGACTTGTCACTTTACTCAATGCCAAACTACTTACATGTGTATATATCTGCGTTGTCTTCGGACTTTGATGTCCCAATAATTCTTGAATATACCTCAAGTTAGTTCCAGCTTCTAACAAATGTGTGGCATAACTATGACGCAACATGTGTAAATTAATGTTTTTTTGTATACCAGCATCAAGCACTGCTTTTTTTATTACCAACTCAATCGCCCGTTCCGAATACTTGCCCCCAAACTGTCCCTCAAACAAATACATTACTGGTTTGTACATCTCATAATATTTTCGCAACATATCCAAAATTAATGGCGATAATGGTACCATCCTATCTTTTGCCCCCTTACCATTTTTTATCAATATCATCATACGTTTGCTGTCGATATCCTCCATCTTCAAATTCAATAATTCACCTCTTCTTAAACCTGCACTATAAATTAAACTTATCATCGCCTTGTGTTTAATATTTTTGCAAGCATTAATGATCATCGCTACCTCTTCCTCGCTAATTACCTTGGGCAATTGAAATGGTTTCTGTGGTCGCATTAACTTTTCTACATCTAACGATTTATACAACTCCTGACCATACATTATTTTTAGCGCATTGATAAACTGAGACTGATATGACGCCGACAACTTTTTTTGTAATACATATTCTGTGTTGAACTTTACCACATCATTATTTGTTATCTCACTTATTTTTTTCTTCGGATAAAAATTAAAAAATACTTGTAAACATTTTGTATAACTGTCTATCGTTCGTTCACTATATCTTTTGATTCTCATCAAATCAATCATCTTATTTAGTCCATTTTGTACTTCAATTTCTAACCGATCATTATTTGTGATAGACTCCTTTACATGATCAACAATCTGTAACCCAAACGTTTCTCTATTTACGTCATTGTCTGTAATTAACCAGCTCCTTAAACGATAATTCCATTCTGATCCCGGTATTGTCCTAATCATTATTATCCAATCTGATCGGTTTTCAAATTGTACACTTATTTTGTTTTTTCCATCGATGTTAATAACCGAAACTTTCCAATTGGCTGGTACTTTCATTTTTTTAACCAAATGTAATTTTCGTTTTTTTAACCAATCCTTTTTTGTACTAAAGTTTATTCAGCTACATAATAAGTTTTTTTATAAAAAGGGGATTAGTATTTTAAAGCAAGTTTTTTTCATGAATGATTATTTAAAGAGGATTGAATTTATTTTTTCTCAATGCACAAAAAACATAGTTTATTTTCAAAACTATTCCCCCTCACCCCGCAAAACTCACCTTCCCCATACCAACATTCGGTGCACTTTTATTTCCATTTCCAAAACAGCTCCCGTCTCCCGCAACCAATTCGTTTGCCAACACAGCAAACAATATCGCTTCCTTCGCATCGGGGTTTATTGAAATGACTTCCGTGGTGTCTATTTTAATTTCAGGCGAATTGGTTTGTATCATTTTCATCATTAGTTTATTATGCACCCCGCCGCCACTTATGTATACCTCGCATTGTTTATCGGATGTTGTGAATTCTTTTATCGCTGAAGAAAGTAGGGTAGCAGTAAATGCCGTTAATGTAGCCACCACATCTTCATTGTTTTCTATTTTTATTGCATTGTCCAAAATGATTTTTTCTACCCATGCTATATTAAATAATTCTGGTCCTGTGGTTTTTGGAAAAGCAGATTTTAAAAATGGATCCTTCAGCATTGCTTCCAACAATTCAATTATTACATTTCCACTGGCTGCTATCTTTCCATAAACATCATACTTTAATGGCGAAAAATGTTCCTTCACCCAAGCATCGATCAACCCATTTCCCGGGCCAATATCCGTGCATACCAAATCTTCAAAACTTCCATCTGCAGGAATATAAGATAGGTTGGAAATGCCGCCAATGTTGATCAATATCCGATCCACTTTTTTATCCGCAAACAATATATAATCTCCATAAGCCGCCAATGGTGCGCCCTCACCACCCGCAGCCACATGCTTTTGCCGGAAATCACTGATGGTAATGATGCCCGTATGATGCGCAATGTGGTCGCCATCGCCTATTTGTAATGTACTATTTTCAAAACCGTTTTGCTGATGCTGCCTTTTGGGCGCATGATATATCGTTTGCCCATGACTGGCAATTAAATCAATTTCGGTATGTTCAACATTCCATTTTTTTAATTGTGCATTGATTATAGTGGCATGTTCTATCGCTATCCAACTGTTCAACAAGCATAGTTTTTCCAAGCTCACCGTTTGTTTGGAAAATACTTCTCTCACTTCATTTTTAAATAATTCACTGTAATCATGGGTTTCAAATGCCAACAATTTTAATTGGGTTTCTTTTCCATGACCAGACACTTCACACAAAGCCAGATCCAACCCGTCCAATGACGTGCCACTCATCAGTCCAAGTATTTTTCTACTTTCTTTTTTTGAAATGTTATTCAGTTTCTGAATCTGGTGCTGCACTTTTTTCTAGATTTAAAAATTGTAAATTTCTTTTAATGCCAATGTATTTGCTTCTTTTAATGGGAGAGTCTTTAAAGATGATTTTAAATTTTTCTTCGGTTATCGCTTCCCAATCTTTTGTAGTAAATGAAATAATTTCGGCTATAGGTTGAAATTGCTTTTCGGTTGTTGGGGTTGAAAATCGGTTCCATGGACAAACATCTTGGCAAGTATCACAACCAAACATCCAATTGTCGAATTTTCCTTTCATGGTTTCCGGTATCAACGCATCTTTTAATTCTATCGTAAAATAGGAGATGCATTTGCTTCCATCAACTTCTTTGTTGGGCATAATCGCTTCTGTAGGACAAGCATCGATGCATTTTGTACATGTACCGCAATGGTCAAACTCCGCGCTGATATCATATTCAAAAGCTACATCCACAATCAGCGTTGCGATGAAAAAAAATGATCCTGATTTTTTGGTGATTAAGTTTCCGTTTTTACCTACCCAACCCAAACCAGCTTTTTTGGCCCACGCACGTTCCAATACTGGCGCACTGTCTACAAATCCACGGCCTTCAATGGCCCCAATTTTTTCGCGCAATAAAAATAGAAATTCATGCAACTTGTTTTTAATGACTTCGTGATAATCATTTCCGTATGCGTATTTGGATATTTTATTTTCTGTTGATGTTTGTTTTTGTGAAGGGTAATAATTTAAGAGTAAAGTGATTACCGATTTTGCACCTGGCATTAATACTGTTGGGTCGATGCGCTTTTCAAAATTTCGCGACATGTATTCCATGTTGCCCTGCCTGTTTTTATTCAGCCATTGCTCCAATCTTCGTGCATCGTCATCAAGTTTTCCGGCTTTTGCAATACCACAATAATCAAATCCCAAACCTGTTGCTATCGATTTTACGAGCAAACTGTTTTGAAAAAGTTGATTTCTATTGGCATCTACATTGTTCATGTTTACGGATTGATTTTATTCGGTTTCTTCCAAATGGAGTTTATGAAAAAAACGATGCAACACCGGGGTTAGAAAAATGCCAAATGTGGTTAGAAAAGTTACGCCGCTAAATATCGCATAGATTGAAGCAAAGACTTTTGCCGCTTTGGTTAATACAATATTGTTATTTACAACTGGTCCCATTCCGCTTAATATCATCGATGCATTCAACAAACTATCATACCAATCAAATTCTGGGATGGTTAATTTGTAACCCAACATGCCTATAAACAAACTCAACACTAAAATTACAAATGCAATTAAAGCATTTATTTTTAGTCGTTTTCGATAAACATGTATTGGTGCTAATTGCTGTTTCTTATGTTCGTACATAATTCTACATTAGTTTTAAAATGTGATGTCGTAACCAAATAGTCCAATGATTTCAAAATATCCAAATGAATGTTTTAAATAACTGTTTTTAAATTGTGTAGTATTAGCCAATGCGTTAGTATATTTTACAAATCCAGTTTTAGCTGTCCCCTCTATAAAAAATCGTTTTCCAAAATAATATCTCGCGCCACCTTCCGCACTTATATTATATCCTGCAATATGAAATTTATTGTTTAATCGATCGCCTTTCCAAGTGAAATCAGTTCGAGGTATATTAAATCCAGCACCAATTTTCCCAATTAAATTCAACAAGGGACGGTTGCTTTTTTGCTTTTTCAACATGTTTTTTTGCCATACATAATTGAAGTGAAAAAAATTCGCTCCGTCGGTATGCTCAACATGCAAAAAACGATTTCTTTCTATTACGCTGTCCCCATTGACAGCCTGCCCTTCGATTGTACCGGTTACCAACACACGCTGATAATCATCTACCACATATTTTGCATGATCGAAATTGATTTCTATGGCACGGGTTTTTGATTCGTTTAAATAAAATCCAATGCGGTAATTATATTGTGGTATCGAAATGTCTAATGGACTTTCATATATCCCTTCCATATCTGGCTTATCGCTTGCTTTTACATTGTGCAAAGTGAAATCACTTCCATTGTTCAACTTAAAATGCAAGTTACTTTTGGTGTACCATTCTGTATTATATCCCCATTGAAA
>VFKL01000182.1 GCA_009885535.1 Chitinophagaceae bacterium
ATTCAATAGCAACTTTGAACTTAACTATAAATACATTCAATCCAAATGTTTTTGATCAAGATACGATTCGTGCATGTGGTACTTCATATAGTTTGGATGCAGGAGCGGGTTACAGCAGTTATTTATGGAATAATGGAGCTGCTTCGCAGTCGATAAATGTTTCAAATACAGGATGGTATAAGTGTACGGTAAATAATGGTACATGTGAAGGAGTTGATAGTGTGTTTGTGAGTATTGTGAATGCGAATATTGTAAATAATGATACGACGATTTGTAGAGGGGAAACCGTTTCATTAAATTCAAATTATGTTACAGGTAACTTGTCAATTGGTTCTCGTGGACCTGCAGGCGGATGGATATTTTATGATAAAGGGAATAATGAAAATGGGTGGAGATTCTTAGAAGTTTCTCCAGTAGATAATGGTGGTAACTCAGAACTAGGCTGCTATTGCAGTAATGTTAGCCCAGCTTCCGATAGTGTTGGTAGCGGAATGATGAACACATCAAGTTGGATAAATGCAGGTTGCAGCTCTGTTTATGGCGTTAGGTCTTATTCTTTGAACGGATATTCCGATTGGTTTCTTCCTTCTAAAGATGAACTCGGCTTGATTTATAATAATTTGAAATTACAAAACATTGGAAATTTTGAAAACACATCATATTGGTCATCTACACCAGCTCCATATGGAAGTTGTGGTATAAATGGTGGAACTTTTGTTCAGTCATTTATTAATGGTGCGTTTTATTCTGATTACAGAAATGGATATCTTGGATGTGGTAGCTACAGATTTATAAGACAAGTTTCAACAAGTCAAGTGAATCAATTCAATACTTGGTCAAACGGTGAAACCTCTTCATCTATCTCCGTTTCTCCAACCCAAACCACCACATACTATGCTACAGTCAGCAATGGCATCAGCAGTTGTACCGATAGTGTAACCGTTTACGTTAGTCAGCCTACAACAAGCACAACAGATATTTCATCATGTAATAGCTACGAATGGAATGGTCAAACCTATACGCAGTCTGGCACTTACACTTGGGTTGGAATTAATTCTTCGGGTTGTGATTCAACAGTTACATTGAACTTGATAATCAATAACAATACATCATTCTCAGAAGAGGTCACAGCTTGTGATATTTACAATTGGAATGGATTTGATTACACGAACTCAGGTGTTTATACATATACAACAACAAATGCAGTAGGATGTGATTCAGTTGCAACCTTGAATCTTACCATTACCCCAAGCACATCAAATAGCACCACCGCATCATCATGCGATAGTTACACTTGGTCAGTAAACGGACAAGCATACACGCAGTCGGGTACGTACACATCTATAACTGGATGTAATACAGAGATTTTAAATCTTACCATTACCCCAAATACTTCAAACACAACCACCGCATCTTTTTGCGATAGTTATACTTGGTCGGTAAACGGACAAGCATATACGCAGTCGGGTACGTATTCTTCGGTAAGTGGATGTAATACTGAGATATTAAATCTATCAATTACCCCAAGCACATCAAATACCACCACCGCATCATCATGTAGCAGTTATCAATGGGTTGCAAATAGTCAAACCTATACAACAACTGGTATCTATACTTTTGTAAATGGATGTAATACAGAAATTTTGAATTTGACCATTACCCCAAGCTCTTCAAACTCAACCACCGCATCATCATGCGATAGTTACACTTGGTCAGTTAACGGACAAGCATATACGCAGTCTGGTACGTACACATCAGTAACAGGATGTAATACAGAGATTTTAAATCTAACAATTACCCCAAGCACTTCCAATAACACCATCGCATCAGCATGTAGCAGTTATCAATGGGTTGCAAATAGTCAAACCTATACAACAAGTGGTAGCTATACTTTTGTAAATGGATGTAATACAGCGTTTTTGAATTTGACCATTACGCCAAGCACTTCTAACACAACCACCGCTTCATCATGTAGCAGTTATCAATGGGTTTCAAATAGTCAAACCTATACAACAACTGGTAGCTATACTTTTGTAAATGGATGTAATGCACAATATTTAAACCTTACCATCAATAGAAATAGTGTTGCTGCATCAGCTGCAAATGCTTCATTAACAAACGTTGCATCAGGAACTTCTGTTACATTAAGTGTATCAGGTGGCTCGCTAGGTACCGGTGCTTCATGGAAATGGTACAGCGGTTCTTGTGGTGGTACTTTAGTTGGTACAGGTTCAAGCATTTCAGTGTCGCCTACATCTACAACTACTTACTATGTTAGAGCTGAAGGTACTTGCAACACTACAACTTGCGCTTCTGTAACTGTTACGGTTCAATCGGCATGTGGACCAATTAGTGTGGTATCAAATGTGGCAAATAATACCATTTGTTCAGAGCGTTCGGTGGTACTATCTGTTCAAGGTACACTCGGCGTAGGCGCTTCATGGAAATGGTATAAAAACGGATGCGGAAATGGATCTTCAATTGGTTCGGGAAGTTCAATCACCGTTAGGCCAAGTTCTACAACTACTTATTATGTTAGATCTATGGGAGGTAGTTGCGGAACAACTTCATGTAAATCAATAACAATAACAATAGCATCAACACCGTCTACTCCAGGAACAATTGCTGGCTCAGCTTCTGGTGTTTGTAATGCAACAGGAGTGAGATACAATATTCCAGCAGTTTCGGGAGCTACTTCTTATGTGTGGTCAGTTCCAACTGGCGCAACCATTGTATCTGGACAAGGAACAACTTCAATAATTGTAAACTATGGAACTTCACTAGGGATTAATAGCTCTTGTGGTTCTTCGTCATTATGTGTAAAAGCAACAAATACATGTGGTAGTAGTGATGTAAAATGCTTGTCAGTTTCTATTTTACCAAATTTCGATTGTATAACTATCACTGGCCCTTCAACTGCTTGTGTTAACATAATGACAAACTATACTTGTGAGGTGGTGAATGGCGCTACAAATTATACTTGGGTGATGCCATCGGGTTGGACAATTGTTTCTGGCCAAGGAACAAAGTCAATTGTTGTAAAACCAGGAAGAATACAAGGTACAATTAAAGTAACGCCATCAAATGCATGCGGCTCCGGTTTATCCATTTCTAAAAATGTAAAATCATCGCGTTGCACAACCCCAACGTATTCTAGAAATGAAGTAGAAATCATTCCAGAATCAATAAAAGATGTTTCGGTTTGGCCAAATCCAGCAAATGGATTTATCAATTTAAATGATGGCGGACTTAAGGCTGATAAAATTGAAATCATCGATGCACTTGGAAGATTGATATTAACCACAAATTGGAAAACAAGAATTGAATTAGGTAAAATTAGAACAGGGGTTTATTTTTTAAAAATACATACCAATGAAGGGGTTAAGGTGAAGAAGGTGGAGGTTATGAGGTTTTAGAGGTTTGTGATGTTTGAGCGGTTAATGAGGTTGATGATATTCAACCCTTACAAGAGGTTTTTGAAGTTTGAGAGGTTTGTGAGGTTGACGATTTTCAACCCTTACAAGAGGTTTTTGAAGTTTGAGAGGTTTGTGAGGTTTAAGAAGTTGAGGTTCAAAAGGTTCAATGAGTTTAAAAGGTTGGGCATATTCGTTGAATTGAACATATCTTTCAGTTTGTAAGCCCACCGTTTTAACGGTGGGTTTGCATTTGAAAAACCCTTGCACCTTGTAACTAGATTTTGAATATCTTTATTTTTCAACGTTTCAACTTCCCCCTTGGGGGATCGAGGGGGCTTCAAACAACACCAAACACCAAACAACAAACAACAAACAACAAACAACAAACAACAAACACCAAACAACAAACAAAAAAAACGGATTAATTTTGTTTTTTTATAAAATATTTTATTAGCTTTGCCGCCCCAATCAGTTCTTTAGTATTAAGAATCTATCTAATGATGGATTTGGGAGTTTTAGCAATTGTTAAAACGTTATCACCAAAAAATTAAAAAAAATGGCAAAAGAAATCACCGGCTATGTGAAGCTCCAGTGTAAAGGAGGACAAGCCAACCCAGCGCCACCAATTGGTCCCGCGTTAGGTTCGAAGGGTTTGAACATCATGGAGTTCTGTAAGCAATTCAATGCGAGAACCCAAGACAAACCAGGAAAAGTATTACCTGTATTAATTACTATTTACGCAGACAAATCTTTTGATTTTGAAATCAAAACTCCTCCAGCACCTGTGCAACTTATGGAAGCAGCTAAGATTACTAGCGGAAGTAAAGAACCAAACCGTGTAAAGGTTGGTAAAGTTACTTGGGATCAAATTGAAGAAATCGCAAAAGACAAAATGGCTGATCTAAACGCATTTACGTTAAAAAGCGCAATGAGCATGGTTGCAGGAACTGCACGCAGCATGGGCTTAAACGTAGAAGGAACAGCTCCTTGGGAAAATAACTAAATCGTCAACCATTCGGATTCAATTCCGAGTATAAATTTTTTTAACAATGATTACTAAAAAAAGAAAATTAGCCAATGCTAAGGTTGACGCCGATAAAGCTTATACGCTTAAGGAAGCATCTTCTTTAGTTAAACAAATTAACACAACAAAATTTGATAGCTCAGTAGACTTACATGTTAAGTTGGGCGTTGATCCTAAAAAAGCAGACCAAGCCATTCGCGGAACGGTTTCTTTACCACATGGTACCGGTAAAACCAAAAAAGTATTGGTTTTGTGCACACCAGATAAAGAAGCAGAAGCTAATGCAGCAGGTGCTGATTTTGTAGGACTAGACGAATTTATTACAAAAATAGAAAGCGGTTGGACAGATATCGACGTTATCGTTGCTACGCCATCAGTGATGCCAAAAATTGGTAAACTAGGTAAAGTATTAGGACCTCGTAACTTAATGCCAAATCCAAAAACAGGAACAGTAACCAATGATGTTGCTGGTGCTGTTAAAGATTTGAAAGGTGGTAAAATTGCCTTTAAAGTGGATAAAGTTGGAATCATTCACGCATCAATCGGGCGCGTAAGTTTTGCTCCTGAAAAAATTGCTGAAAATTGCCAAGAATTCATCAATGCAATCATTAAATTAAAACCACCCACTTCAAAAGGTTTGTACCTAAGAGGGGTAAGCATGGCGAGCTCAATGAGCCCAGGCATCATGGTAGACACAAAATCTGTTCAAAACTAAATCTCAACCGCTTGGGTTAAAGGCCCAGGGTAAAAATATTTGTTATGACAAAACAAGAAAAAAATGAGGTAATAGAATTGCTGAAAGGTAAATTCTCTCAATACAACAACTTTTACATTACCGACACAGAAAGTTTAACTGTAGCTCAGGTAGGTAAATTACGTAGCGTTTGTTTCGACAAGCAAGTTGAAATGAAAGTAGCTAAAAACACGCTAATTAAAAAAGCATTAGAAAGTTTGGATGCTGAAAAATATGCAGGTGTTTTCGATTCTTTGCATAAGGTAACTGCTTTAATGTTCAGCGAAAATCCAAAAGATCCTGCTGTAATATTAAGTGGTTTTCGTAAAGCAAACAACAAAGAAAAACCAGTTTTAAAAGCTGCGTTTATCAATGGTGATGTATTCGTTGGCGATAACCAATTGAAAGCATTAACTCAAATCAAAACCAAAAA